>JABMNB010000572.1 GCA_013205335.1 Rhodospirillales bacterium | reverse complement strand
AGTCCAAGGGCCATGTCTATCCGGGCCATCCATGGTTCGGCTCGCCGGCCTTCGACATCAAGTACGATCCGGCAGCGGCCAAGAAGCTGCTGGCCGAGGCGGGCTACAGCGCCACCAGGAAGCCCAAGATCAAGATCGCCATCTCGACCTCGGGCTCGGGCCAGATGCTGCCGCTGCCGATGAACGAATACGTGCAGGAGAACCTGAACGCCGTGGGCTTCGACACCACCTTCGAAGTCATGGAGTGGAATGCGCTGGTGACCTTCGCCTTCCAGCCTGTGACGGGTGACAATGCCAAGAAGGCGGGCGTCAACGGCATCAACATCAGCCGCGCCACGGTCGATCCCTATTCGGCTTTCACTCGCCTGATGAACAGCAACTTCGTGCCGCCGGTCGGTGCCAACTGGGGCGTCCTCAAGGACGAGAAGCTCGACGCCATGATCAACAAGGCGCACACGAGCTTCGACAAGGCCGAGCAGACCAGGTCCCTGTCCGAGGTGCACACCTACATCGTCGACCAGGCTTACTGGATCTGGATCGCGCATGACCTCAACCCGCGCGCCATGAGCCCCAAGGTGAAGGGCTTCGTGCAGGCGCAGAGCTGGTTCCAGGACCTCACTCCCATCGAACTCAAATAGCGACAACGAGAGAGGCGGGCCGCAATGCTCCTCTATGCCCTACGCCGCCTGATCTACCTGGTTCCTGTCGCGTTCGGCGTTTCGCTGCTCGTGTTCGCGCTGGTGCATCTCGCGCCCGGCGATCCGATCTCCGCGATCGTGCCGCCGGACGCACCCAAGGAAGTCGTCGACAAGCTCAAGGAGTATTACGGCTTCGACAAGCCGCTGCCGGTGCAATACCTGCGCTGGCTCGGCGTCACGCTGACCGGCGATCTCGGCACCTCGATCGGCACCGGCCGGTCGGTGGCCACCGAAGTCGGCAGCGCCTTCGGCAACACCATCATCCTGGCCATCGCCGCCACGCTGTTCGCCTTCACCCTGGCGGTGATCCTGGGGACGTCCGCGGCCTACGCTAAATCGCGCATCGTCGACCGGCTGGTGACGACGATCTCGCTGATCGGCGTCAGCGTTCCCCACTTCTGGCTGGCGATCGTTCTGGTCATCATCTTCGCCGTCGAACTGGGCGTATTGCCGCCCATGGGCATGGGGCCGGAGAATTCCACCGGCTGGCGTTTCGATCGCGCGCACCTTGCCCACATGGTGCTGCCGACGATTGCTCTTTCGGTGATCCCGCTCGGCGTCGTCACCCGCACGGTGCGTTCCACCGTCAAGGAAACGCTCAGCATGGAATTCGTGACGGCGCTGCAGGCCAAGGGCATGCGCGACAGCCGGATCCTCTTCCATGTTCTCAAGAATGCCGCTCCGACCTGCCTGGCCGTCATGGGCCTGCAGGCCGGCAATCTGATCGGTGGCTCGATCCTGATCGAAACGGTGTTCGCCTGGCCGGGCACCGGCTTCCTGCTGAACAGCGCGATCTTCCGTCGCGACCTGCCGATCCTGCAGGGCACGACCCTGGTGCTGGCCGGCTTCTTCATGCTGCTCAACCTGACCGTGGACATCATCCAGACCATGGTCGATCCCCGCATCAAGCGAGGCTGAACCGATGGCTCTCCAAAGCCCTTCGCTCGACATCGGCGGCGCCGTCCTGGTGAAGCCCACGCCCACCTCCGCCGGTCGCGGCTACTGGCAGTCGGTCGGCCGGCGCCTGCGCCGCGACCCCGTCACCCTGGTCTGTGCCGCGATCCTGATCCTGCTGGTGCTGGCGTCGATCGCCTCGCCCTGGCTGGGCATGGCGGATCCCTACAAGACGTCGATGATCCGCCGCCTCTATCCCCTGGGATCTCCCAACCACTGGCTGGGTACGGACGAACTGGGACGAGACATGTTCGCCCGCCTGATCTATGGCGGCCGGCTATCGCTGTTCATGGGCGTGACGCCGGTCGTGTTCGCCCTGCTGATCGGCGGCACGCTGGGCATCACCGCCGGCTTCGTGGGCGGCAAGACCAACATGGCGATCATGCGCGTCATGGACGTGTTCTATGCCTTCCCGTCGGTGCTGCTGGCGATCTCGCTGTCGGGCGCGCTGGGCGCCGGCACCGAGAACACGCTGCTGTCGCTCACGCTGGTGTTCATTCCGCCGATTTGCCGGGTGTCGGAGAGTGTCACCACCCAGGTGCGCGGCTTCGATTTCGTCGACGCGGCGAAGGCCAGCGGCGCCTCGGCCCTCACCATCGTGCGGGTGCACGTGCTGGGCAACGTGCTGGGGCCCATCCTGGTCTATGCGACGTCGCTGATCAGCGTCGCGATCATCCTGGCCGCGGGCTTGAGCTTCCTCGGCCTCGGCGTCAAGCCGCCGGAGCCCGAATGGGGCCTGATGCTGAACACGCTGCGCCAGGCGATCTACGTCAACCCGGTCCTCGCGGCCCTGCCGGGCGTGATGATCTTCATCACGTCGATCTGCTTCAACTTGATGAGCGATGGTCTGCGCGCGGCCATGGATGTGAAGGCCTGACATGGACACGCTGCTTCCGATCCAGGATCGCGGCGGGCCGGCTCAGCCCCTGCTGCTGGCCACGGGCCTGCGCAAGCATTTCCCGGTCGCGGGCGGGCTTCTGGGACGCACCACCAAGGTCGTGCGCGCGGTCGACGATCTCACCCTCTCGGTCGCCAAGGGCGAAACGCTGGGCGTCGTTGGCGAGTCGGGTTGCGGCAAGTCGACGGTGGCACGGCTGCTGATCCGCCT
>JABMNB010000571.1 GCA_013205335.1 Rhodospirillales bacterium | reverse complement strand
GGCGATTACCTGCTCGATCGGCGCCAGGGCGCGGTCCGACAGGATGGAACCGGCGATGATGATGCCGGCCGTCGCCTGCTGCTTGATCACGAGATAGGCGCCGACCGCCAGCACCGCCGACTGCAGCGCCATGCGGAGCGCGCGCGAGAAGCTTCCCATGCCGCCGGTGATGTCGCCAGCCTGCTGATGGGCACTGACGTAACGACGCCCATAGTCCGCCCATTGGTGGGCGAACCGCCCGACCATGCCCATGGCATGCAGAACCTCCGAATTGCGGCGGCTGGCCTCGGCGAGACTGCTGCGCCGACCGGAGAGGGACGAAACCTCGATCGACGGCTGGCGGACCTTGACCTCGGTGATGAAGGTGATGGCGACCAGGATGAGGGCGCCGACCGTTGCCGTGAGGCCGATCAGCGGATGGAACAGGTAGCAGATGCCGAGATAGAGCGGCATCCAGGGCAGGTCGAACAGCGCGGGCGGGCCGCTGCCGGACATGAAACCCCGGATCTGTTCGAGGTCGCGGACCGGCTCGAAGCCGTTCAACTGGGGCGCCCGGAGCGGCAACTTTACCAGCAGGTGATAGATCCGCCGGTCCATCGTCTCGGCAAATCCGCCGGCGATCCGGATCAGGACCCGGTTGCGGACGATGTCGAGGATCGCCT
The DNA here is from genome assembly GCA_013205335.1 of Rhodospirillales bacterium. Taxonomy (GTDB): domain Bacteria; phylum Pseudomonadota; class Alphaproteobacteria; order Reyranellales; family Reyranellaceae; genus Reyranella. The sequence continues at coordinate 6,243 of JABMNB010000571.1, read as the reverse complement.
GGAAGCCGTAGAGACCCAGGGCGAGGATGCACAGCGCGACCAGGGTCGGAACGCTGCGGCTCGGCAGCACACGGTCATAGACCTGGAGCATGAAGAACGAGCCGGTGAGATAAAGAATGTTCAGTACCGCGGTGAATACCGCCACGCCCATATAGGACGCGCGGCACGACCGCAGAGCTTCCGCCAGCTCGGTCCGTGGCGATCCTGCTGCAGGAGATGGGGCCCGCGTCATGCTGCTTGTCACACCCCTCGTCGGCCGACCTGCCGTCCCCGGACGGCGGGCACGCGAGACCCACTACCATCGACAAACTGCGGCTGTCTCGCCTTTTCGACCACAAAAAGCCGCCTTTGACGGAGAATTCATGGCCCCTACACCCAGAGAATAGCAGACCTCACCCAAGAGTCGCCGGCTTGAGGTTGCAGTACACCCAAACGTCCACCATCTTCAGGCCGCCGCATACTCCGTGCGATCGCTCCCAAAAATTCAAATCCAGCCAGACGGAAACGGTCAACATGCCTTCAGCGCCCCCGGTCGGAGTGGTGATTGCCAACTACAACAACGGCGCGTTCGTGGGACGGGCGATCGAATCGGTGACACGGCAGTCCTGCCGTAACCTGCGCACCATCGTGGTCGACGACGCCTCGACGGACAATTCCGACGAAGAAATCCGCACCTGCCTGTCACGCCTCAACGATTCGAGGTTCAGCTATATCCGCCTCGACACCAACGTCGGGCAGACCGGGGCCATCAAGCGCGGTCTCGCGGAACTGGACACGCCATTCGTCGCCTTCCTCGATTCCGACGACGAATGGTACGGGAATTTCATCGAGCGGCATCTGTGCGCGCACATGAACGCCGACTTCCCGGTCGCACTCACCTATTGCGATTCGCACATCGTCGACGGCAACGACCGTCTGCTCGCCGGCACCGCCTGGTGGTTCGACCATCGCGAGTCGTCGAGCAAGGCGTTCGATCCCGCGCTCGTGCCGCAGTTCGACGCCACGAACGGCGAACTCTCCTTTCCCCGGAACGGCCGGTTGACGTTCCACCCTCACTGGTCGGCGCTCAGCGCCACGAACAGCATGGCGAGCATGATGTTCAGGCGCAGCTTCGTGGATCTCGTGCTCGTGCTCCCGGACAGCGACCTGAGACTTTATCTCGACTACTACCTCTCGACCTTCGCCGGCCTGCTGACCGGGTCCGTGGCCATACACGATGCGCTCTATGCCTACCGCATGCACGGATCCAACAAGCACTCGAACGCCACCGTGATGGGCGGCACCTATAATTCCTCGACCAAAGACTGGGCGCCGATCCGCGACCACATTCTTCGTCTCGTCCTCCGCATCCTCGACGAGGAGGCAGCCTCCATCCGCGGCGCGTTCGGCGAATGGCGGCACAGAAATTCCAAAACGCTCGTCCGGCGCGCCCTGGACGCACAGTCGCCCGGCAGCAAGGGCGCGCTGATCCGGTTCCTCGACACCGTCTCCTCGAAGACGTCGGGACTTTTGGGCACCGGACCCTCGGGCTGGGTAGGTCGGCAATGGCGCCGCGAACGCTGAAGCCTACGTGACAGGCAGCGGGAGTGCCGTCTTCGTCGGAGCAGCCCGTGACTGCGCCCGCTGGCTGCCGCGCGTCCTCGACAATCTCGCGCGGCTGACCCGATTTTACGATAGAACCGCTTTCGTATTCGCCGTCAGCGACACGACCGACGCTACATCCTGCGTGCTTCGCGAGTGGCTCGACGACGGACGGCAGGGAAAGGTCCTCGACCTCGGTCATCTCCTGGAGCGCCTGCCCCTGAGGACGGAGCGGATCGCGGAGGCCCGCAACGCCTGCCTCGACGAGATTCGCGGTTCGCCGTGGGCCGAATACGACCATCTGGTCGTTGCCGATCTGGATGATGTTCTGGCGGAGCCGCTTGACGTCGAGAGCTATCGGCGGGCCATCGCCTGGCTTGAAGGCGCGCCCATCCGCGCGGCCGTTTTCGCGAATGCCACGCCGAGATACTACGACATCTGGGCATTGCGCCATGACAGCTGGTGCCCCGACGATTGCTGGCACCGGATCTGGGGACGACCTGACTCCCAGTCCTTCGAGGCGGCGAAGTTTCGCGAGGTCTTCGCGCGCCAGATCGAACTGCCGCGGCATATCGCTCCGATCGAAGTCAGGTCGGCCTTTGGCGGCCTCGGCCTCTACCGCATGGCCTTCGCACGCGACGCCGAATATGGCGGCACCGACGGGCAAGGCCGCGAGGTTTCGGAACACGTCGCGTTCAACGAGTCGATTGGTCGCGCGGGCGGCCGGCTGCATATCTTTCCCGAGTTGCAGGTGCAGGCGCCGAAACAGCATCTCTACGAGGCATCGGAGTTCGGTTTGCGATGGCGCACGACGATGCGGTTGCGCGAGGCCATGGAATACTGCCGTCCCGCGTGGCGAAGGCTCGTCGCCCGGGCATGAGAGCGCTGATCGTCGACCCGGCCGTCCATGCGCGAGGCGGGCATCATCATGCCGCCGTGAAACGGCTGCAGGCCGAGCTGACCCAGCTGGGTATCGAGGCGCCTTGCGTGGGTTCGACCTTTGCGACCCCCGACATCGATCTCGTCTGCATCCCGAGCTTCAGGAGTTCGGTCTATGGCCGGGATTACTCGGGATCGGATCAATACGAATCGAGAGTAGCCCAGATGAGCCGCGAGCTGTCGCGGGCCCTGCGGCGTCACGGCGTCTGGCCCGACATTCTGATCCTCCCCTGCTGCGACCAGGTTCTGGCCGCGTCCGTGGCCCAGGTCCTGCGACGCAACCCGTTGAAGCCCGCGCCGCAAATCCTGATGTGGCTGCTCTATGGACCGCACCATCTTCTCGCGCCGGAAGACCGGGCGGCCGAAACCTTCGCAAGCGAATCCCGAGGGGCGTTTACTTCGCTTCTCGAGGCGGTGGGCGAGAGGCGGCGAATCGCTGCCTACTGTGAAACCGAAGCGATGGGCGCTTTTTATCGGAGGCTGCTGCCGTTCGACGTGAACGTCGAACCCGGCCCCGGCATGGCCCTCTCCGTGGCTCCTCGCGCCGCGCGCCCCGCACATCACCGACCGAACGTGACCATGATCGGCTTCGCCAATCGCGCGAAGGGCTATCGCCTTCTGCCCGAGGCGATCCTGAAAGTGCTGCCGCAAGACAGCACATCGACCTTCACGATCCACGGCATCGTGGCGGGTTCCGATGCCGAGGACGAAGCCTGGATATTCGACCGCCTTGGCGCTCTCGGGCCGCGTGTCGCAAGCCGCCGCGATATCCTCGAAGAGGCGGACTATCTCCGCTTGTTGTCGCGCGCCGACCTGCTCCTCCTTCCCTACGATCCCGACATCTATCGCTCGCGTGGCTCGGGGGTCGTCACCGCTGCCCGGCGGCTCGGCATTCCCATCGTCGCGCCCTCGGAATGCGCCTTCGCCCGACCGGCCTTCGACGAGGGATGGGGCGTCGCCTTTTCTTCCTACGGCGCCGAGGGACTGGCAGACGCCATCGTCGAGGCGCTCGGCCGGCTGGACGTCCTGAGGACACGCGCGTCAGCCATTGCCGCCGGCACGAAGGACGAATTGAGTTCCATCCTGCAGGCCGCGGTGGAGGCTGCCCGCGCGAGGCGCCGCCATGGAGTGGCCGACACGATCAGAGGCCTGCTAGGGCGCGCTCTTCAGGCCGAGTGACGCCAGGTAGCTCCAGCGCACCGTACCGTTCCTCAACCTGATGCCTTCGAGATATTGGGCGACCGCACGGTCCACCAGCGCGGCCGACGGCCTCTCCTTTCGCGCGCCGTCGGCATAGGCCACGATCTCGTTCCAGCCGTCGGGGCGCGGGATCGACACGATGGTCGAAGGCGTATCGAGGTTCTTGTAGGTCCAGAACGACCAGCCGATATCGTGGCTCTCGTGCAAGCGGCGGAAGCGGTCGTTCCATTCGTCGGTGAGTTCGCCGGTTTCGCCGAGGAACAGAGGCACGTCATAGAGATTGGCGAAGTTCAGGTGCCGCTGGATCGAGTCGCGCTTCGTCGAGGCCCAGAACGAATGATAGGTATAGGCCAGGTTCCTGGCGAAGGGCGGGCCGAACATGGCAAAGCTCGAACTCCACTGGCCACCGGCCAGGATCACGATGCGCTCGGGATCGACGTCGCGGATCGCCGCCGTTGCCCGCTTGTAGAAGGGCTCGAGCCGCGCGTTCAGCGTCGCCACATCGTGATAGGGCGCGATCGGCTCGTTGAGGATGTCGTAGCCGAGGATCGCGGGGTTGCCGCGGTAGCGTTGGGCCACGGCACGCCACAGCTTCACCGTGAGGTCGCGGTCGCGCTTCACATAGAACATCAGAGGATAGCCCGGGCCGTCGTCATGGTTGATGCCGGTCTGGCCGCCCGGCGCGGCGTGAAGGTCGGGAATGACATAGAGGCCTGAAGCAGCGGCCCAGCCGACGACCCTGTCGAGCAGCGACCAGCCCTCGCCGCCGATCTCGCCGTCGGCACTCATGAACAGCCGCCAATGCAGCGGCACCCGCACCATGTTGAAGCCGACCGACTTGATGAATCGGATGTCGTCCTCGGTCACGTAGCTGTCGCGATACTGGCGCCAGAACTGGCCGGCACGCTCCGGTCCCAGCAGGCGGTCGAACGCGCCGTAGATCTGGCGCGGCGATTTCGCGACCTCGAACTTGAACATGTAGCCTTCGGGCATCAGCCAGTTGCCGAGGCTGATCCCCTTGAGGCGCAGAACGCGGCCGTCGGGTTCGACGAAGTGCTTGCCCTCGATGCGCACCAGCCCCTCGGCATGAACCGCCGGTGCGGCGAGGCCGAGGATAATCAGGAGAGCGACGAGGAGGCGCATGACGGGACTGTAGCAGGCCACTAAGGTTCGTCCCGTCATGATTCTCGCCTCTCTCCTGCTTCCCATCGCCGTCGCGGCCATCGTCTTCCTGGTCCAGCGCGTCCGCCTGCCGGTCTTTCTCGCGATCATGGCCACCGTCGTGGTCTATGGCATCGCCGCCGACATGACCTTCCAGTCGGTCGGCAAGGCATTCGGGCTGGGCTTCACGTCGGCGCTGGAGCAGACCGGCCTGCTGGTCGTTGCAGGCGCGCTGGTCGGCGGCCTGCTGCTGCGCGCGCCGCTGGGCACCGGGACCTCGGCCGCCGCGGGCCTGGTGGCGGGACTGGGCGCCTCCGCCTCGGGTGGGTTGGCGCTGTTGCAGCCGGCCGGGCAAGGCGCGCCGCGGCGCGCCCTGGGACTGGCTCTCACGCTCCTGGCAGTGGCGGCTCTGCTCTCACCGTCGCCCCTCGCGGTCGCAGCGGCCTCGGTCATGAAGGCCGACCTCCGCACCGAATTCATGATCGCCCTCCCGGTCGTGGCGGTCGCCGTGGCGCTGGGCTGGTGGCACGTGGCGCGGCAGATCCCGTCGCAGGCCGCGGAAGGACAGACCTCCTGGGCGTGGCTCTGCATCGCCATCCCCCTCGTGCTGCTGGTCCTGCAGTCAGTGGCACAGATGCCGAGCGAGCCCCTGGGCAAGGGCGGTGCGCGCGAATTCTATATCGGCATCTCCAAGCCGCTGATGCTGACGGCCATCGCCGTCACCCTGGCGATCGTGCTCGCCCGCCGCTGGGAACCCTCGGTCCTGGCCGGCCGCTCCTGGGCGCCGCTGCTGCTGGCGGTGGGTGCATCGGGCGGGCTGGCCCGTGTCTTCGACGAGACCGGCATGTCGGAGCTTCTGGCCGAATATGCGCTCCATCCGCGCTACGGCGTTCTGACGCCGTTCCTGGCGGCCGCCATCGTCAAGACGATGCAGGGCAACTCGCTCACCGCCGTGCTCACCGCCTCGGGCATGGTCGAGCCGATGCTGCCGGCGCTCGGCCTCGACAGCGCCTCGGGCCGGGCCATCGCGGCCGCCGCCGTGGGCGCAGGCTCGATGGCGATCTGTCACGTCAACGACCCGTTCTTCTGGATCGCCGCCCATATGGGCCGCCTGTCGCCGGGCCGGGCGCTCTACGTGATCTCGCTGGGCAGCGCCGTCATGGCGATCGGCGCCCTGGTGGTGATCGCGGCGATCCGGCAGTTCATTTAGAGGGTCTTCGACCTCACCTTTCCAACAACGACCTCACCCTGAGGAGCGCTCCACAGGAGCGCGTCTCGAAGGGTGGGCACGAGCACCGCGGCCGTTGCCCATCCTTCGAGACGCGCCGCTTCGCGGCGCTCCTCAGGATGAGGTAAGTGCTT
>JABMNB010000570.1 GCA_013205335.1 Rhodospirillales bacterium | reverse complement strand
GCCGAGATCGAGACGTGGCGTGCGCGCAACTGTCTCGCCTACAAGACCGGCGGCGAGACGATCAAGCCGCAGTTCGCGCTTGAGCGGCTCTACCATCACATCAAGAACACCGATCACTACATCACGACCGAGGTGGGTCAGCACCAGATGTGGGCGGCGCAGTTCCTGAAGTTCGAGCAGCCCAACCGCTGGATGACGTCGGGCGGGCTCGGCACGATGGGCTATGGCTTCCCTGCGGCGCTGGGCGTCCAGATCGCCCATCCCGAGGCGCTGGTCATCGACGTGGCGGGCGAAGCGTCGATCCTGATGAACATCCAGGAACTCTCGACGGCGGCGCAGTATCGCCTGCCGGTGAAGATCTTCGTGCTCAACAATCATTACATGGGCATGGTCCGCCAGTGGCAGGAACTGCTGCACGGCGGGCGCTATTCCGAGAGCTATTCGGAATCGCTGCCCGACTTTGTGAAGGTCGCCGATGCGTTCGGCGCCAAGGGCCTGCGCTGCGACGATCCGGCGAAGCTCGACGACACCATAAAGGAGATGATCGAGCTGAAGCATCCCGTGATCGTCGACGTCATCGTCGACGAGAAGGAGAACTGCTTCCCGATGATCCCCTCGGGCGCGGCGCACAACGAGATGCTGCTGGGGCCGGACGACAAGCAGTCCGCCCAGGTGTCCGAAGAAGGCATGGTGCTGGTGTGAGCAAGGATTCTTCGATCGTCGCCCACACCATCTCCGTCCTGGTCGCCAACGAGCCGGGCATCCTGGCGCGCGTCGTCGGCCTGTTCTCCGGCCGCGGCTACAACATCGAGAGCCTGACGGTCGCCGAGACCAACGCCAAGGAAAGCCAGTCGCGCATCACCATCGTGACCAAGGGCACGCCGATGATCATCGAGCAGATCAAGGCGCAACTCGATCGTCTCGTCCCGGTCTATCGCGTTCGCGATCTCACGGTCGAGGGCCCGCATATCGAGCGCGAACTGGCGCTGGTGAAGGTGAAGGGCGTCGGCGAGCAGCGCGTCGAGGCGCTTCGCCTGGCCGACGTGTTCCGCGCCAAGGTGATCGACGCCAAGTCCGATTCGTTCGTCTTCGAAGTCACCGGCAATTCCGACAAGGTGCAGACCTTCATCGGTCTGATGGAGGCGCTGGGTCTCGTCGATGTCTGCCGCACCGGCATCGTCGCCATGTCGCGCGGCGGCGAGGCGCTTTAGGCGCACGCCCTTTCAACGGAGCGCACAACTGAAGTTGCGCGCTCCGTTGAATAATCTCCGCTAGTAGTTCGACAAGCCCTTGATCGAGGCGACCCGGCCCTCGATCTCGGCCAGGTTGGCCGGCGTCTTGTCGATCACGAACAGCGCCTGCGTGCGCCCGGACATCTGCAGGGCGTCGCCGCCCTCGCGCTGCTGCATCTCGCCCAGGAAGGTGCCGGCCGGACGGCAGGTCAGGGTGGCGCTCAGCCCGCCGAAATTGACCCCGGGATAGCGCAGGCAGATCTGTGTGATCTGCTGGCCGCTCGAATCGCTGGTGTTCTGGACCGTCCATTCGCCCTGGAAGATGCGGCGCTGGCCGACCAGCCAGACGAAGTCGCGGCCGTCGGCCGTCGAATAGTGGATCTGAGCCGGGCCACCGCCGCGGGTCCACAGCCAGGTGTGGTTGCGCATCGCCCGCGCAGCGCCGTGAGTCGTCGAATTTTCCACAGCGTAGTCGATGCCCGGCATGGCGACGGCCGGCGCGGTCGGTGCGTCGGAGGGCTGGGAGCAGGCAACCAGCGCGAGTGCGGCGAGCGTGCAGGCGAAGACGGAGCGAAGGGACGACATCAGGGAGCTTTCCTCTGGGGGCCTTGGGCGGGAGCGAACCTCCCATACCATATGTAGAATGAGGGCCGGCTGGCGAGAGCGGAGTGTGCGAACACGCAGGGCGAACATGCAATGAAGCGGGATTCGAGGCTGGTTTTTGCGGGCCGGGTTGTCTACTAACCCCCGTTGTTTGCAAGAAGTGCAGCTGCCAGGAGGAATGGCCCCAATGCGTGTCTACTACGATCGTGATGCCGATGTGAACCTGATCAAGGGCAGGAAGGTCCTCGTCGTCGGTTACGGCAGCCAGGGCCATGCCCACGCCATGAACCTCCGCGATTCGGGCGTCAAGGACGTGCGCATTGCGCTGAAGCCCGGCTCGGCCACGATCAAGAAGGCCGAGGGTGCCGGCTTCACGGTGATGAGCCCGGCCGACGGCGCCAAGTGGGCCGACATCGTGATGATGCTGACCCCGGACGAGCTGCAGTCGGATATCTACAACGCCGACCTCGCCCCGAACATGAAGCAGGGCGCGGCGCTGGCCTTCGCGCACGGCCTCAATGTCCACTTCAACCTGCTGACGCCGCGTCCTGACCTCGACGTGTTCATGATCGCGCCGAAGGGCCCCGGCCACACCGTGCGCTCCGAATATGTGCGCGGCGGCGGCGTGCCCTGCCTGGTGGCAGTGGCGCAGAATCCGTCGGGCAACGCGCTCGAGATCGCGCTGAGCTACTCGTCGGCGGTGGGCGGCGGTCGCGCCGGCACCATCGAGACCTCGTTCAGGGAAGAGTGCGAGACCGACCTGTTCGGCGAGCAGGTCGTGCTGTGCGGCGGGGTCGGCGAGCTGATCGACGCCGCCTTCATGAAGCTGGTCGACGCCGGCTATCCCCCCGAGG
>JABMNB010000063.1 GCA_013205335.1 Rhodospirillales bacterium | reverse complement strand
GGGTCGGCGCAGGGATCGTCCGTGCGTCGGTCGGCTTCCGCCGCGTGCGCGGTCACGCCGACATACCCAAGCTCGCGCTCACCCGCTGCGCGGGACTGGGCGCGTCCGCGATGTCGATTGCGGTGGGTGTTGCCGTGCGCGCCGTGCCCGTGGAGCCCGCCGGCGCCGCATCGGGACTGGTGGTCTCGTCGATGGCTTGCAGCGGCATGTTGATTCAGGCTGCCGCGATGGCCACCACCGCGATCCCTGGCACCACGCCGGTCGGGCGTTCGCAGGCGGTGGCGGCGGGGATCATCGTGATCGTGCTCGGCGCGCTCTGGGTGGCGCGCAAGGTGACCAGCGCGCCGGCGCCCGGCAGCAGCCGGTAGCCAGCGTGTCGGACTCGAATCGGCTCGTCGGCTCCCGATGGATGCCGGTTGGCGCGTCGCTTACGCGTCGATCACTAGGCGTCGAACCGGTCGAACGTCAATAACTTGCGCCCCTCACGATGGCGGCGGCTCGGCCGCCAGCTCGGCGGCCGTGGCCAACCGGTAGCTGGTGCTTCGGCCACCGCCCGGGTTCCGGACCAGGATGCCGCGCGACACCAGTTCGCCGATGTCGCGCAGCGCGGTATCGGTGGAGCACGTGGCGATCGCCGCGTATTTCGACGTGGTCAGGAACCCCGCGAATCCGTCGAGCAGCCGGTTGATCACGCGGCGTTGGCGTTCTTCCACGGGATGTCGGTTCACGTGCTGCCACGGGGCGAGTTCAAGGTGGCCGAGGCTTCGATTCCCGGGCGAGTCCGGCGGCGGGGCATCGGCTGCGCGCCCGCGCGGGTGTCATCTCGCGCCCTGCAGGTACCGCGCCATCCACGCCCGAATCACGACCGCAGTCGCTGGGTGGGCGGGACGCGGACGTGCGGTCAGTGCTCAGGGAAGAGGTGCGTTGAGGCCCGCACCGCGTTCTGGCCAATGCGCCTACACTTGTCGGCCTGTCCTGGTGCACATCGCGACAGGGGGGGGGCGAGCACTGACCTTGTTGCCGTGAGTCTCGCGCCCGGCAGGCGGCGGTCAGCCTAAAACTGGAAGTAGATGAAGTCACTGCCGACGGGGCAGCGCAGGCTCACCAGGCCGATGACCAGGAGCGCGGCGGTGGCGGCCTGGATACCGGTCCAGCGCCAGGTTTCCATCTTGGGATCCTCGGCGACGGGCAGGGCGCCCAGATGCTCCACCAGCGGGAACAGGACCAGCAGGGGCAGGCCATACAGCAGCGCTTCCAAGGCGATAGCGGCGCCGATGCGCCACTCGACAAGCGTGGCGGTCATGGGATTGAGCGTGAGGTCACGCAGGATCATGGCGACGCTGTGCTCGCGGAACATGAGCCAGCCGACATGCATGAGAATGATGGTGAGCAGCAAGCGGAACACGGTGCCCGCCCGACCTCCGGACGCGGCCAACAAAGGAACGCCTTTTGCCAGGTGCGGCCACGCGGCGACGAGCCCGCCGTGGAAGGTGCCCCACAGGATGAAATTCCAGCTGGCCCCATGCCACAGGCCGGAGAGCAAGAAGGTGATGACGAGGTTCCTGGCGACCCGGCCCGCCGTGGTACGGGAGCCGCCCAGGGGAATGAAGACGTAGTCGCGGAACCAGGTGGACAGGCTAATGTGCCAGCGCCTCCAGAAGTCGCCGGGCGACTGGGCAAGGTAGGGGTGATTGAAGTTCTGGCACAGCTCAATGCCGATGAGCCGTGCGGAGCCGCGCGCCATGGCGGTGTAGCCGCTGAAGTCGGCGTAGATTTGCACGCCAAAGGCCAGCACGCCGCCCCCAGAGCACCGGGAACGAGGGCGAGGCGATGGAGAAGACCTTGCCCGCGAGCAGGGCGCTGTTGTCGGCTATGACGATCTTCTGGAATAGGCCCCAGAGGATGAGAACGAAGCCTGACCGCAGGCTGGCCAGCGAGGGGCGGCGCAGCGCGCGGAACTGCGGCAGCATATGCCCGGCGCGCTCGATGGGACCGGCAACGAGCTGCGGGAAGAAGGAGACGAAGGTCGCATACTCCAGCAGCGAACGGCAGGCGGGGCTGTGCTTGCGATAGACGTCAATGACGTAGGAGGCGCTCTGGAAAGTGAAGAACGAGATGCCCGCCGGCAGCGCGATCTGGAGGACCCACGGCGCGGGCATGAGGTGGATGGCGGTCAGCAGGGTGGTGACGTTCTCGGCGAAGAAGCCAAAGTATTTGAAGGCGCACAGGATGCTGAAGTTGACGCCGAGGCTGACAATCAAGTAGCCCTTGCGCTGAACGGTCGTGGCGCTCGCATCCATGCCTAGCGCGCAGCCCCAGTCGAAGAGCGTAGTGATGCCGATGGGGACCAGATACCAAGGGTGGATCCAGCCGTAGAACACATAGCTGGCGGCCAGCAGGAGGAAGTTCTGGCCGCGCAACGGCAGCCAAAAATAGCCGGTCATAAGGATGACGAGGAAGAGCAGATACTCGATGCTTTGAAAGACCATGACGGTAGATTCCAGGGGGACGGCGGCAGGCAGGAAGAGGCGGCAGGCTTCACCGTTGCGCGGCGGCCGGTTCGCCGCTGATGACGGGCCGCACGCGCTGCCAGAAGGTGTCCATGTAGCGCCGGTTCAGTTTCCGTTCGCTGCTGATGTGATCGCCGTCCGCATACAGGTCGAGGGTGATGGCGGGGTCCTGCGATTCATCCGTGAGGGCGCAGCCATGGTCCGCGAGGTAGGTGCGCAGATCGGTCATGTAAGCCTGCATGGCGGTGCTGTCATGCCACCCGCGCTCCGCCTGTGAGCGACGTTTCACGCGGTGGAAGTGGAGCTTGAACCCGTACTGCTCCCCGAGGGCGAGCATGTGGGGCAGGAAGGAGGCTTTGGGCGAGGCATCGAAGCGCTCGGGCCCGGACTCGTACTTGTCCACGCCCGCCATGTCGGAGCCCAGGTCATGGCGCAGGTGCCGGAGGGAGAAATGCTCATTGAGCTCCATGCGCCTCAGGCCGTAGGCGACGTCCTTGCCGAACTCGGTGAGTTCAAAGGCGGTGTTTTGAAACCTAGCGCGGGCCTGGGCGAGCAGCCAGTCGCCGGGCAGCAGCTGCTTGAGGCCTTCGCCGGTGGTCCGCACGACGCCGGAGATGCCGTGGCTTGCGGCCTCGGCACGCCACGCCATGACTTGCTGCCACTCGGGCTGCGCCGGGCCGTCCAGCGCGGCAATGAGTTCGTCGTTCTTCTTTCCGCCCGTGCGTATGTCCGGCTAGGTGAGGTCCGTCTCCCGGAAGAACACGGTGACCCACTTGGGCTTCACTCCCGAGGCGGTGACGATCTGTTTCATGAAGAGGAACCAGACGGCGGACTGGGTGGCGCCTTCCGTGACTTTGCGGGAGTTGCGTCCGCTGAGCGTCCGCAGGTAGGTGGCGTCGATGCGCGAGTTCAGCATGGAGTTGCCGATCAGCACCCACTCGGGCGCGGCCTTGCGCAGCTCCTGGCGCATGCTCTCGGGCACGATGATCTCGCCCCGGTTGAACTTCTCCGTCTCCTCCACCTTGCCCAGGCGGCAGACGGCGGCCGGGATCGCGAGCGCGGCGAACAGGACACAAAGCAGCTGGAGAATGGCTCTCCACGGAGCGCGGGCGGAATCACGCATGTGGCTTTTGCCCCTAGCGGAACTCATGCCATTGGCAACCGTGAATGCCCTGGCAAGCACGCCACCGGCAGGGCTGTCGGCACCTAGCAGACCCTGGCCTCGGTGATAGCCGACAAGGCCCGATTGCGAGATCTGCGCCTCGATAGCGGACCTGCTGCAGGAGCCTTCGGCGGCCTTGTAGGGTAAGCACGAAGTCCTGGGCAAGGGGGTTGTCGGAACGACGCACACTGGGGCGAGTTCAAGATGGTCGGGGCGTCGATTCCCGGGCGAGTCCGGCCCCGGGGGCCTCGGCTGCGCGGCCGCTC
>JABMNB010000569.1 GCA_013205335.1 Rhodospirillales bacterium | reverse complement strand
GTCGCCGAAGACGGCATGCGCCGCGTGCGGGCCCATGTCGGCCTGCTGCAGGGCCCGGTGCCGGCGCCGACAAAGACCCGCTTCACCGAGATCGGCGGAGACGATTACTACGTCTATGCCTCGGACGGCGGCCTGTTCGAGCCGCTGGTCGAGCTGGGCGACGAGGTGAAGGCCGACCAGCCGGCCGGCCGGATCCACTTCCACCACACACCCTGGCGCGAACCCGAGGTGGTGCGCTTCAAGCGCGCCGGGACGCGGCGACTGCCTGTTCCACCTCGCGACGGACCTGGCGGTTTAGCTCGACGAGAGAGCCACCGCTCCGACCCCTCTGTCATCGCGGGCGGAGTAACCCCCGCCCTGGAGCGCAGCGAAGGATTTTGCGCCCGCTCAGGAGTACTCTGATCGTTCCGTCAGCTCCTTCGCTGCGCTCGGGACGACGGAGGTTATTCAATCCCCCGACAGCTCCTGCAGGAGAGCTTCGACGCGGTGCGTCGCCCGTCCGTGCGCGGCCGGGCCTCGGCGTGGCCGCAGGCATTGCAGCCGTCGATCTCGAAGTCGATCCAGTGGGTGGGATCGCCGCAGGCCTCGCAGGGCAGGCCGCGGCGCGACTGGATACGGCCGAAGCCCGGAGCCCGGCATTTCGGGCAAAGACACTGCAGGCGCCTGGCGAGCTGCCAGCCTGCCGCGCGCAGCACCTTCATGCGGGTCGGATTGCGATGCGCGCGCATGTCAGAATAGAGCACGGCGAGCCCTTCCGTAGAGCGCTCGGCCTCGCGGTCCATGGTGGCGATCACCTCTTCCTCGGTGGCGAGCCCCTTGACCGGATGGTCCATGTCGCTGCTGCAGGCGACGAACACGCCGAAACGGGGGAAGCCCATGGCGCGCAGGACGGCGAGGCGCGCCGGGTCGCCTGCGCGGAAACGCGACAGCCTCCAGCTCGTGTGATGCGTCGGAAAGGCGTCGATCAGCCGGATGCCGCGCTTGCGGTCGATGAAGGCCAGGATTTCGACGCCGCTCGAGATCAGCGGTACCCGGTCGATGGGACCGTAGCTGCCCTCGCTCGCCATGCCGCAATCGACATCCATCGCCTGAAAGACCAGCTCGGCCTTGAGCAGCGACGTCTCTACCAGTGCGTCCGGTCGCGGAACCTCGCCGGAAAAGGTACCGAGCGCATCCGTGTCCAGTTCGGGCGCCGACAGGACTTCGGCGCCGAGCACACGACGAAAAGCAGGCCCGAGGGCCTGCTCCTTCTCATGCATCGTCGCGAGCCCGATGCGTTGTCCCGCATAGGGATGTCCGGACGACGACACGATGCGTGGTGCCGTCAAGGTGGAGATGACGGCTACTCCGCGGCTTGCGTCAGGGCCTCGCGGGCAAGCTGCTGCTCGACCAGCGTCGCCCAGTAGGACGCGCCGATCGGCAGTATCTCGTCGTTGAAGTCGTAGCCCGGATTGTGAACCATGCAGCTGCCGACACCGTCGCCGTTGCCGACCCAGATGTAGCAGCCCGGCTTCTTGAGCAGCATCCAGGCGAAATCCTCACTGCCCATCGCCGGCGTCGGATTGCGGTTGACGTTCTCCAGCCCGACCAGCGAGGCCGCTGCGTGGGCGGCGTACTCGGTCTCCTGCACGCTGTTCACTGTCGCCGGATAGCGCCGCTCGTAGCGCCACTTCACGACCTCGGCGCCGAAGCCCGCGGCGACGTTGCGCGAGATCTTCTCGATGTTCTTCTCGATCAGATCCTGTACCGGCTTCTTGAAGGTGCGGACGGTGCCGCGCAGCACGCATTCCTGGGGGATCACGTTCCAGGTGTCGCCGGCATGGATCTGCGTGGTCGAGACGACGGCGGTGTCCATAGGATCGAGGTTGCGCGCGACGATCGACTGCAGCGCCGTGACGATGTGGGCGCCCACCACAACCGGATCGATGCCGTGATGCGGCATGGCGCCGTGCGCGCCAACGCCCTTGATGACGATTTCGAAGATGTCGTAGGCGGCCATCATCGGGCCGGGGCGGACGGCGAACTTGCCGACCGGGATGCCCGGAATGTTGTGCATGCCGTACACGCCCTCGACCGGAAACTTCTCGAACAGCCCCTCCTCCACCATCACGCGCCCGCCGCCCTCGTTCTCCTCGGCCGGCTGGAAGATGAAGTAGACCGTGCCGTCGAAATTCTTCGTCTCGGCGAGATACTTGGCGGCGCCCAGCAGCATCACCGTGTGGCCGTCATGGCCGCAGGCGTGCATCTTGCCCGGGATCGTCGACTTGTGATCGAAGTTATTGGTCTCGTGCACGTCGAGCGCATCCATGTCGGCGCGCAGGCCGATCGCGCGCTTGGACGTGCCGGAACGCAGTACACCCACGATGCCGGTCTTGGCGAGGCCGCGATGGACCTCGATGCCGAAGCTCTCCAGCTTCGCCGCGACGACGTCCGCGGTCCGCACTTCCTCGAAGGCCGTTTCCGGGTGGCTGTGAATGTCATGACGCCACGCGGTCATGTCCTTGTGGAACGAGGCAATGCGGTTAATGACCGGCATCCTGAAACTCCCAAATCGAGACGGTGATCGTACGGACCAACGTGCCGCCATTCAAGCATGCGCCTCTTGAACGCTCTTCGCGTCGGAGGGGCGTTTCAGTGCCTCGTCACAGCCTGAGGAATGGCCCCGGTTGTCATCGCCCGTGCCTATAGAGGCAACGCGAGGCGCTTTAGCGTACATCCCCTACAAGACGTTCGAAGGTTCCCTGGCGGTCCTTTCAACGGACCGCCAGGACCTTGAGGTCTGCTGCATCGGCAGGATCGCCCGCGTTCAGCCGTACACGTCCCTCAGCACCCGGCGGTCGCGTGCCAGAGTTTCGAGCACCACTTGCGGCCCGTCGATCTGCAGTGGAATGCGCAGCTTGCGCGCCTCGGCGTGCATGGCCTCGTTCCCGGCAATCGACAGCAGCGCTGCCGTCGCCTTGTCGG
>JABMNB010000568.1 GCA_013205335.1 Rhodospirillales bacterium | reverse complement strand
CGCTCCTCAGGATGAGGTAAGTGCTTGAATTGATTCAATTCATTTCCGGCCAGCGTCTCAGGATGAGGTCCGTCGGTTTGGCCTCTAACTGTCGTACTGCAGCAGGGTTTCGACCGGCGGGACTAACCTCTTGCGGCCTTCGAGGAAGGTGAGCTCGATGATGACCGCCGTCGCGGGAACCACGGCACCGATGGATTCCAGCAGGTGCACGGCGGCTGACATGGTGCCGCCGGTCGCCAGCAGATCGTCGACCAGCACGACCCGCGCACCCTTGTGCACGGCATCCTGCTGGATCTCGATCGTGTCGGTTCCGTATTCCAGTGCGTAGGTGTGGCGCACCGTCGTGCCGGGCAGCTTGCCCTGCTTGCGCATCATCACGAAGCCGGTGCCAAGCGCCAGGGCGAGCGGCGCGGCCAGGAGGAAACCGCGCGATTCGATTCCCGCCAGCATGTCGGGCTTGTGCGGCCGGATGAGATCGGCCAGTCGCTCGATGGCGGTATGCCAGGCCTTGGCATGCGCCAGCAGCGTCGAGATGTCGTAGAAGAGGATGCCCGGCTTGGGGAAGTCGGAGATCGAGCGGATATGCTTCTTGAGATCGAGATCCTTGGACATTCTGTCTCCTGCGCTCAGCTATAGGCCGGCGGCGGCTCGAAGCTGCGATATTCCTTCTCCAGCAACTTGGCGAACTGGATGCATTCGTAGTCGCCGTACTGCCGGCCGATGATCTGCACGCCGATCGGCAGGCCTTCCTTGCTCTGTCCGATCGGGGCGGCCGTCGACGGCAGCCAGGTGACGCCCGAGTAACCCGCCCAGAAGATCTGGTCGACCACCGGCACCTGCTTGTTGTTCACGACGATCGTGCGCTTGTGGCGCAGGCCCGTCTGGTCGTGCGGGAAGGCCGCCGTCACGGCGACCGGGCAGAGCATCAGGTCGTAATCCTGGAAGAAGGCGTCCCAGGCGTGCCGCATCTTGTGGCGCTTCTCGTTCAGACCGAGCCAGGTCCGATGCGATAGCGAGTTGCCGCGCTGCATCTGGGCGAAGTAGCTCATGTCATCGGCCGGAAGGCTGGCGGCGTCCTTTACGGCCTGCTCATAGACCGCGTCGCTCATGCGGCCCGACGTCGCCGCCCGCAGCAGACGGATGTAGACGTCGTTCAGCTCGACCGTATCGATCTCCGGCCGCGCCTTGTCGTTCACCTTGACCTTGTTCTTGGCCAGGAACGACGCGAGCTTCGCGATCTGCTCCTGCACCGAATCGTCGACCTCGGCATTGGGATCGGTCAGCAGCACCGCGACCTTGAAGTCGCGCAGCTTGGTCTTCTTCGAGCGCGGCAGGCTGAGCGTCCAGCCGCGGCCGTCGATCGCGTCCGGTCCGGCCATCGCCGTCAGCGCGATCTCGAGATCCTCCGCGCCGCGGGCCAGCGGGCCGACCACGCCGATATCGCCATAGGCCACGGCGCCGGCAAGCGCATGTCCCTTGGGCGAGACCACGCCCCAGCTCGGCTTGTGGCCCCACACGCCGCAATAATGGGCCGGGTTGCGAATGGAGGCGCCGATGTCGCTGCCGGCATCGATGCCGGTGAGTCCGGCGGCAAGCGCCGCGCCCGACCCGCCCGAGGAGCCGCCCGGCGTGCGGCCGAGATCCCAGGGATTGTTGGTCGAGCCGTAGACCTCGTTGTAGCTCTGCCAGTCGGCCAGGTTCAGTGGCACGTTGGTCTTGCCGAACAGCGTGACGCCGGCATCGGTCATGCGCTGTGCGACCAGCGAATTCTGCGCCGCGATGGTGTCCTTGAATGCCGGATCGCCCCAGGTGGTCGGAAAGCCCGCGACGTCGAAGGATTCCTTGATCGTCATCGGCACGCCATGCAGCGGTCCCAGCTTCTTGCCAGCCTTGACCGCGCGGTCCGCTGCCTTGGCACGCTTGCGCGCACCCTCGATGTCGGTGGCGATGATGGCGTTGAGTTCGGGATTATAGGCCTCGACCCGCTTCAGATAGAGGTCGAGCAATTCCAGGCAGCCGATCTTCTTTTTCCGGACTGCAGCGGCGAGCTGCTTGGCGGTCTGGAACGGGAGGGCGAGGGACATGGGGGGAGGACTTCCGCAACAGGGATGGACGAGGTCCAAGCCCGTACCATATTGTCCGGCCCGCCGTGAAGAAACTCCCCGCCCGCACGATGCACTTCGCCATGCCGTTGGCGCTGACCTTCGTGATGACCTTCCTCGTGTCCGGCATCGCCACCATCCGGGTGATCGGCTTCGAGCAGGGCATGCTCGCCCGGTGGATGGAATCATGGATGGCGTCGTGGGTGGTCGCCTTCCCGATCATGCTGCTCCTGATGCCGCTGATGCGGCGCCTCCTGTCGCGGGTGATCGAGACCCGGTAGCGGTCAGCGCTTCCCTCTCTTGTTCCTCTCCCCCGCTAGGGAGAGAGGCTAGGTGAGGGGGCTGTGAAGGCTCGTGTAACCCCCTCACCCAACCTCTCCCCCTAGTGGAACGAATCTAACCCTTGGTACCCTCGTCTG
>JABMNB010000567.1 GCA_013205335.1 Rhodospirillales bacterium | reverse complement strand
GACCACCGGCGGCTGATGTGGTAATCTTCTTCACGGCGTTGCTCTCCTTCGTTGGATTCGACACCCCGAGCCTAACAGGCTCAAGGTGAGCAACGCCTACTTCACAATTTCAACAGAGGCCGGGACATCCCCCGAACCACGCGGATCGCCCGGCAGATCGTCACCATCTTGCCGATGGCATGGTCGACGAACAGACCGACCGCCTTCTCTATTTCGTCGGCATGTGTCGGCCGTCCGGCCGAGATCGCCCGGGCGATGTCGGCCGAGAGAGCAGCTGCCGTCCTGCGATTGTCGAGGATCGCCCGGCGCAGGGAGCCATCGGCCTCGACCGGCGCCAACGCCCCTTCGACGCGCTGCAGGAACGCGGGTGCATGAGCGAGGTGGCGGTACATGCTGGCCAGAATCAGCGGCTGGGGCTCGTCGCCGAACTTGTTGAGGCGCAGGACCAGCGCCCAGGTCGCGGCATCGACGTCTTCTTCGGAGGCAAGCTTGGGCAAAGCCAGGTCCGGCGCCGTCTTGCGCGGGCCCGGCGCGACCGCGCCGTCGCGCCCCATCTCGCCCCTCAGCCAGGCGCGCAAGGCGCCGAGAGCGAACAGGTTGATCGTGTTGGAATGGTCGTAGCTCGCCAGCACGGCATCGACGCTGGCGGGCTCGTCGCCGGCCAGCGAGGCCAGCCGCGGAATTTCCATGGTCCGGTGGAAGGTCGCCATCGCGGCATCGGGCAGGCCGTCGAGATAGAGCGGCTTCACGGCCGCCCAGGCCCAGGGCAGCGCCCCGTCCATCGTGGCGAGATGGCGCCACACCAGATTGACCACGCGCACGCCGACGGTCGCGCGGATGTCGGCGAAGAGATCGGCGATCTCGCCGGTCGCCGCGGCCTCCGTGATCGCCGGCAGCGGATCGCTCACTCGGCCGCCTGTTTGGATTCCTGTCCGATGACGGTGAAGAACGAGGCCGTCTTCGGTTGATTGGGCAACTCGACGAGCCCCTCCTTGAGCCGGGCGAAGCGGGCCACCCTGCCGCGCACGATGCGGCCCTCGTTGAGACTCGGCATCGGGTTACGCGCGATCGGCACGGCATCTGCGGCCGTGTAGACGCAAATGTAGAGGCCGCGCGACGTGTCGGCGCCGTTGGCGGCCGAGCCATGCAGCAGGCGCGTGTGCATCAGGCAAACGCTGCCGGCCTTGCCGAGGCAGGGGATGGACTGGCCGAGCGCCCTTTTCTCCTCCTCGGCGGCGACCGCACCGGTGAATCGCTCGCCCTCGAACAGCGACAGGACCGGCCCCTTGTGTGAGCCCGGCACCACGGTAAGGCAGCCGTTGCTTTCGTCGACGTCGTCGAGGAACAAGAGCGCCGTCACGATGTCGTCGTTGGTATGCGGCGTGTAGGCGAAATCCTGGTGATAGTTGACCTCGGTCCGCGCGCCCGGGAGCTTCAGGTTGATCTTGCAGTGGTGGAACTTCACGTCCGGCCCGATCAACTCGGCCACCATGTCGACCATGCGGGCGTCGAGCATGACCTCGCGATAGGCGTCGGAAATGTCGGATGGATTGTTGATCCGACGCAGCGCGGGCTTTTCCGAGCTGTGCTCGGCGCCCATGTCGAAGCGCGGGCGACCATCGACGGTCGGCGGGCCGAAAGGCGTGGCGTGAGCCCTGCTCTGCTCGACCCACCCCGCGATCTCGCCCCTCAGGGCGGTGAGCTGCGCCGGCGTGACGGCGTCCTCTACCATGAGATACCCGTCGCGCCAGAACGCGTCACGTTGCTCCTGAGTCAGCGCCGCCATGACCTTCTCCCTCAGCGTCCCTTGAAGACCGGTTTACGCTTCTCCATGAAGGCCGTGCGGCCCTCGATGTAATCTTCCGAATCGAAGCACTGCTTCACCAGCCCGTTGAGGCGGGCGAAGTCCGGCTCACCGTCGAGTCGCGTCAGCTCCTCGATGGTGCGCTTGGCGGCATGCATGGTGAGCGGCGCATTCTCGCCGATCATCCGGCAGTAGTCGTCGACGTAGGAATCGAGCTCGGCATCGGGCACGACCCGCGTGACCAGCCCCATGCCGAAGGCTTCCTGCGCATTGAAGTGTCGGGCGGTGAAGAAGATTTCCTTGGCGTGGGACGGGCCCACGAGGTCGGTCAGGATCTTCAGGCCACTGGCGCGGTAGCCGAGACCCAGTCGCGCCGCCGGCACGCCGAACCTGCTGTTCTCCGAGGCGATACGGATGTCGCAGAGCAGCGATACCGCCAGCCCGCCGCCGATGCAGTAGCCCCGGATGCGGGCGATGGTCGGCTTGGAGAACCTGTGCAGGCGCTTGTTGGCCAGCTCGCCGATCTTGTCGTAGTAGGCGACCTGTTCGGGCGTGTTGCGCGCCTTCTCGAACTCCGAGATGTCGGCGCCCGAGACGAAGGCCTTGTCGCCCGCGCCTGTCACCACCACGACGCGGATTGCCGGATCCTTCTCGAACTCATCGAGGATGACCGGGATCGCTTCCCACATGTCGGTCGAGGTGGCGTTGTGCTTCTGCGGCTTGTTGAAGACGAGCCGGCCGACCGGCCCAACCTTCTCCGCGATCATGTTCGGCGTCGGGCTGATCATGCTCAGATCACGCCCCGCTTGCGGAAGTCCTCGATCGCGGCGGCGTCGAAGCCGGCTTCCTTCAGCACGGCGTCGGTATGCTCGCCCTGCTCCGGCGTCGCCGTCTTCATCTCGAAGGGCGTGCGGCTCATGTTGATCGCCTGGCCAATCAGTTCGATGTCGCCCAGCTTGGGCGAGTGCACGGGATGCGCCATCTTGAGGTGCTTGACCTGCGGATCGGCGAACATCTCGTCCATCTTGTAGATCGGTCCGGCAGGCACGCCCGCCTTGTTCAGCTTCTCGACCAGGTCGGCGCTGCCGTATTGCGCGACGCGCTTGTTGATCTCGTCGTTAAGGGCGTCGCGATTCTTGGCGCGCGCCTTGTCGGAGCTGAACCGCTCGTCGGTCATCAGCTCCGGCGATTTGATCGCCTCGCAGAAGCGCTTGTAGATATGGCCGCCAGACGCTGCGATGTTGATGTAGCCATCGTTGGTCTTGAAGACTCCGGTCGGGATCGAGGTCGGATGATTGTTGCCCGCCTGGCCCGGTACGTCCTTGGCCAGGGTCCAGCGCGCAGCCTGGAAGTCGCACATCGAGATCATGGCCTGCAGCAGTGAGCTCGATACCCACTGGCCCTGCCCCGAGGTCTCGCGCTCCAGCAGCGCGATCAGGATGCCGATGGCGCAATGCAGCCCCGCGCCCACGTCTGCCACGGCAATGCCGGCGCGCATCGGGCCTTCGCCCGGGTTGCCGGTCACCATCATCAGGCCACCCATGCCCTGGGCGATCTGGTCGAAGCCGGCCCGCTCGGCGTAGGGCCCATCCTGGCCGAAACCCGAGATCGATCCGAGGACGATCTTCGGGTTCACCTTCTTCAGGCTTTCATAGTCGATGCCGAGACGGAACTTCACGTCGGCGCGATAATTTTCGACCACCACGTCGGCCTGCTCGACCAGCTTCATGAAGACGGCCTTGCCGTCCGGCTCCTTGAGATTGAGCGTGATCGATCGCTTGTTGCGGTGCAGGTTCTGGAAATCGGGTCCATGGCGCGGACCGCCCATGTCCATCTCGCCCGCGGACGGCGGCATCTCGACCTTGATGCAGTCGGCGCCCCAGTCGGCGAGGTAGCGGACGGCGGTCGGACCGGCGCGTACGCGCGTCAGGTCGAGGACTTTGAAACGGGCTAACGGTCCTGCGGTCATGCTCTCACTCTACGTTTGGGAAGCTACTCTACCCGTACCATGGCGGACGGCGCGATCTCCAGCCAGACCCGGCTTCCGACCTCGAAAACGACCGTCGGCGCCGTCGACACCCGCAACGGCTTGGTGCCGCCCTGCGGACGGACCTGATAGTCCCAGTACTCTCCGAGATAGGAACGATCGACGATCTCGGCTTCGAACGACAGTCCGGCGCCGCCAGACCGCTGGGTCGACAGGCCGATCGCCTGCGGCCGCAGCGAATAGAGCAGCGTACCGCCGCCAGTGGCGCCTTCGAGCGCGCCTGCGGCCGCAGTGAAGCCGTCGAAGCGTACGTCGCTACCCTGCAGGACGCCCTCGAGGAAGTTCGTGCGGCCGATGAAGCCGGCCACGAAGCGGCTCTTCGGGCGCCCATACAGGACGTGCGGCGCATCGATCTGCTCGATCTTGCCCTTGTTCATCACCACGATGCGGTCGGACGTGACCATTGCCTCGGACTGGTCGTGGGTCACGTAGACCGTCGTGATCTTGAACTCGTCGTGCAGGCGGCGGATCTCGAACCGCATCTCCTCGCGCAGATTGGCATCCAGGTTGGAAAGCGGCTCATCGAGCAGCAGCACCTCGGGCTCGACGACGATCGCGCGGGCCAGAGCCACGCGCTGCTGCTGACCACCCGACAGCTCGGCGGGGTAGCGGCCCTTGAGATTGCGCATCTGGACGACGTCCAGGATCTTGTCGACCCGCCGGTCGATCTCGGCACGCGGCAATTTCCGGACCTGCAGGCCGAAGCCGACATTCTCGCCCACCGTCATGTTGGGCCAGATGGCGTAGCTCTGGAAGATCATCGACATTCGGCGATGCTCGGGCGGCACCACACCCGACGGCGAAGAAATCTGCTTGCCGTCCATCTCGATGCTGCCGTCGGTCGGCGGCATGAAGCCCGCGATCATGCGCAAGGTCGTCGTCTTGCCGCAGCCCGAGGGGCCCAGCAGCGAGACGAACTCGCCCTTGGCGAGCTCCAGCGAGAAATTGGCCACCGCCTCGAACGCGCCGTAGCGCTTGGCGACATTCTTCAAAACGAGCTTGCTCATGTCGCGGTACGCCTCAGCATGAAATCGCGGCCCAAAGCCTTCTGGCCGAGCCACAGGAGCGGCAGGGTCAGCACCTGCAAGACCAGCGCCAGAGCGGCGAGGCGTTCGAAGTTACCCTCCTCGCTCATGTCGAAGATCATGACCGAGGCCACCTTGGTATTGGGACCGTACAGGAAGATCGCCGCCGACAGCTCGCGTGTCGCCGGAATGAAGATGAGCAGCCAGGCCCCCAGCAGGTTGCGCTTGAGCAGCGGCGCCACGACCCGGCGCAGCGCCGTCAGCCGGCTGCCACCCAGAACCCGAACCGCCTCCTCCATTTCCGGATTGAGGCTGTTGATGGCGGCACTGGCATTGACGTAGCCCACCGGCAGGAAGCGCGTGGTGAAGGCCAGGATCAGGATCAGCGCCGTGCCATAGAGCGCGAGCGGCGGCGGCGCATAGGCGGCATAGAAGCCGATCGCGAGCACCACGCCCGGAATCACGAACGGCGCCACGCAGAGGAAGCCCAGTACCCCGCCGAACGGGATCAGCCGACGCGCCACGATGTAGGCGACGCCCAAGGTCAGGAAGACCGCAACGGTGGCGCTGATCCCGGCATAGAGGAAGCTGTTGAACACCGACTGCGCGGCCGTCGCATGCTCGAACAGGATGAACCGGAAGTTCGCGATGGTGATGTTATCGAGCAGGAAGCCGCGGCCCCACGCCTTCGCAAAGGCCGACTGGACCAGGAAGATGTACGGCAGGAAGACGGCGAGGGCCGCCACGAACATGGCGTAACCGAACATCACCCAGCGCCAGCGGCCCAGCAGGATCGGGCGCCGCTCGCCGCCCTTTCCGGTGAGGGCCACGAAGCCCTTGCCACGCACGATCAGGCGCTGGACCAGTACCAGCAGGACGGTGACCCCGAGCAGCGGCATGGCGTAAGCCGCAGCGACTTCGACCCGCACGGGATTGCCGAAGAACTGGAAGAGCTGCGTCGTCACGACGTTGAAACGCGCCGGAATGGCGATCATGGCCGGCGAGCCGAACAGCGCGATCGCCTCCAGGAAGCAGATGATCAGGCCGCCCAGGATTGCCGGCAGCGCCAGCGGCAGCGTCACCCGGCGCATCGTCCGCCATGGTCCCGCGCCGAGGATGTTGGCGGCATCCTCCATCTCCGACGACACCAGCTCGAGCGCCGCCGTGGTGAAGATGAAGATATAGGGGAAGGAATAGAGCGCGATGACGACCGCGAGGCCGGTGAAGCTGTAGATGTTGAAGGGCCCCGCCTCGGCGCCCGTAACCATCATGAAGAAGCGGTTGAGCCAGCCGGCATTGGGACCGGCCAGCAGGATCCAGGCCACGGCGCCGGTGTACGGCGGCGTGATGAACGTCACCAGTACCAGCATGCGGGTCAGGCCGCGGCCGGGCATGTTGGTCCGCGCGACCGCCCATGCCAGCGGCACGGCGAAGACGCCGGCCAGCGCCGCCGACACCACGCCGAGCTTCAGCGAGTTGAAGAGCGCATCGATATAGCGAGCCCTGCCGTACGCCGTGGCGTAGTTGGCAAAGGTGAACTCGCCCGTGCCCTCGGTCTGGAAGCTGGTGATGACCAGATAGACGAACGGGCTCACCACCAGGAACAGGAGGACCGCGATGATCGCGAT
>JABMNB010000566.1 GCA_013205335.1 Rhodospirillales bacterium | reverse complement strand
GCCGGCCGCCATGTCGAACTTGAGTCGGCGCACATAGTCGAGATCGCGGCCGGTGACGCGCACGAAACGGCTGCCGTCGGGATAGTCGATGGCGTGGATCGCGCCGACGTCATAGACGCCGGCATGGCCGGGCTCGAGACGATAGGCCTTCACCTGCTCGAGCTTCGCGTCGCCCGCGTCCGTGCCGCCGTCTACGCGACGATACTCGCTCATGTCGGTGTACTTCACCGCCTGGCCATAAACCGCCCACGATGCGCCGTGATCGTGCGGCGGGCTCTTGTGCTGCTTGGGATTGCAGTGCGCCAGCACTACGAAGCCGAGGTCCTTGTCCTCGTAGAGCTTGCGCGTGCCGATCGGTGCGGCTGGGCCGACCGCCTCGTCGACGAACGAGGCATTTGCCAGCAGCTTCTCGAGCAGCGCCCGAACCTGCTCGCGGCCGGCGGGCCCCTCGTGCGTCTTGAGCGCGGCCTGGGCGTCTTTGACGAACGTGTCGAGTGTATAGGTCATGGCGGCGGCTCCCCCGGAACGATGGGCTGGAAAGGGCGGGCGGAAAGAATCCGCCCGCCCCCCACCTATGTCAACGCCCGCCGAAGATGCGACGGGCGATCACCATACGGTGCACTTCCGACGGCCCCTCATAGACCCGCATGGTGCGCACCTTCTGCGCCATGATCGACAGCGGCAGCTCCTGCGTGACCCCCATCGCGCCGAACGCCTGCTGGGCATGGTCGATCACCTCGGTCGCCATCTCGGTCGCATAGACCTTGATCATCGAGGCCTCCATGCGCACGTCGCGGCCCTCGTCCTGCTTCACCGCGGCATCCATCACCATCAGGCGGCAGGCATGCAGCTTCATCGCCGCATCGGCCACCCACCACTGGATGGCCTGGCGGTCGGCGAGCTTCTCGCCGAAGGTCACGCGCTGGTTGGCATGCTCGACCAGCATGTCGAGCGCGCGCTGCGCCATGCCGACGCACCACGAGCCCATCTGCAGGCGGCGAATCGTGAGGCGCATCTGCATGGGCGCGAAGCCCGCACCGATGCGGCCCAGCACCTGCGTCTCGGGCACGCGGCAATCCTCGAAGACGACCTCGTAGGTGCGCTGGCCGGCCAGCATCGGGATGGCTCTCGCCACGATGAGGCCCGGCGTACCCTTGTCGACCAGGAACGCGGTGATGCCGCCGCGCGAGCCGAGGTTGGGATCGGTCACCGCCATGGCGATGGTGAAATCGGCCTTGGCGATACGGCTGATCCAGATCTTTCGGCCGTTGATCACCCAGTCGGTGCCGTCCTTCACAGCCCGGGTCTTCATGCCGGCGGGGTCGCCGCCCGCGCCGGGCTCGGAGATGGCAATGGCCGAGCTGGTCTCGCCCGCGGCGTAGGGTTCGAGGTACTTCTTGCGCTGCTCGGGACTGGCGGTCGCCAGCAGCATGTGCAGGTTGGGCGAGTCGGGCGGGAAGGTAAAGGGTACGCAGGTGTAACCCAGCTCCTCGTTCACGCCGACCAGCGCCACGGCCGGCAGGTTGGCGCCGCCCGCTTCTTCCGGAACGTCGAGCGCCCAGAGGCCCAGATCCTTGCACTGCTTGAAGAGCTTGGCGTTCTCGTCGTCGGACAGCGACGCCTGCTGCCCCGTGGCAAAGCGCTCGAGCACATTCTTCTCGAGCGGCATCAGCTCGTTGCGCACGAACTTCTTCACGAGATCGCGCAGCATCTGATGTTCTTCGTTGACCTGGTTCATGACTGTTCCTCCTGATCCGACTACGGCTTTCCGATACCCTTGTTGACGAAGTCGAGCGTGTAGGCCCGGGCCACGTCCAGCCCCTTCGGCAACACGTCGACATCGACCATCGACTGATAGAAACCCTGCCAGCGCGCATCCGTCATCGCGCCGATTCCGCCCTGCAGTGCATCTCCCGACATCACGATGCCACGCTCGTTCATCACCTCGATCGCGTACTGGATACGCTCGTCCGTCTGTTCCGGATTGGCCTTCCTGATGAGGGCATTGGCGGCCTCGGTGGCCGGCCCGCCCTTGAGATACTGAGCCCAGCCCTCCAGCGTCGCGTCGACGAAGCGCTGGATGACGTCGCGCTTGCCGTCGGCCAGCTTGCGGGAAATGGCAATGGTGGTCTGATAGGCACTGAAGCCCGCATCGGCGATCAGCAGGACGGGCGGCATGCGGCCGAGCACCTGCGAAATCGAGTAGGGCTCCGAGGAAAGGAAGCCCTGCTGCACGACGTTCCTGTCGGCGAGGTAAGGCGCCATATTGAAGGTGTAGGGCCGCAGCTGGTCGTCCTGCAGACCGTACTTCTTGCGGAGAAACGGCCAGTAGGTGACCCGCCCGCCGCTGCCGATCAGCAAGGTGCGCCCCTTCAGATTCTCGAACCCCTCGAAGCCGGTATCCGGATGGCCGATCAGGACCTGCGGATCCTTCTGGAAGATCGAGGCGATGGTGAAGAAGGGCGCGTCCTCTCGCACGTAGGTGAAGGCCTCGAAGCTGTTCGACATGGTCATGTCGACACGGCCCGTCAGCAACAACTGGCCGATGTTCAGGCTCGGTCCGCCCTGGCGGATGTCGCAGTCGATCCCGGCCTTGCGATAGAGGCCGGCGGCGAGCGCCTGATAGTAGCCGCCATGCTCGGCCTGGGCGCGCCAGTCGGTCTGGAAGACGAGCTTGTCGAACGTCTGGGCGCGGGCCGGCCGCGCGAGCGGCAGCAGAAGCGGCACGGCGGCGAGGCCCAATGCAGTCCGGCGGTTGAGGCGATAGGCGGTCATGGCGCGAGACTGTCGCCGCGGCGGTCGATGCTGAGCGCCACCAGCTCCTTGATCGCAATGTTTGCTTCGCCCAGCGCGCCGACCGACGGCAGCCAGACGTCCCACCAAACGGTCGCATCGCTGGGAACACTCCAGTCGACACCGAAGATCGCGAAGTCGAGGCCGCCCTGCGTCGCAAGCTTGGCCGCGCGCGGCACGTGGAAGGCCGAGGTGATGATCGCGACCCGTCCGCCCTTCACGATGCTCCGCACGTTGCGGATGTTCTCGATCGTGTTGAGCGCCCTGCCCTCGGAAACGATCACGTCGTCGGGAACCCCGAGATCGAGCAGGAAACGCCGCATGGCCATGGCCTCGGTCGTCGCCGGGCCGCCCTGCTGTTCGATGAACGATCCGCCGCTCACGATGATCTTCGGTGCGGCACCCGCATGATACATGCGGGCCGCCAGCCAGATGCGGTCGGACGCATCGGTCAGTTCAGGCTCCATCGTGTAGGGCGGCGAGGCGGGCATGATGCCGCCGCCCAGCACGACGAGGGCCTCATAGCAGCACGGCTGGTTGGCGGCGACGAGCTGGCGCGCTTTGGCTTCGAGCCGGCCGGTCAGCATTCCCGACACCGGCGGGAAGGAAAGGATGAGAGTCTGGAAGATCGCGAGCCCCAGGGTCACGGCCGCGAGGCGACGCCAGCCCGCCGCGCGCATCAACAGCCACAACAGCACGCCGATCGCCAGCGAGGCCGGCGGAACGATGATGGTGGCGAGGATTTTCAGGATGACGAAGGTGTTCATGCCGGTTCGCGTCGCGCGTACTGGCTATACTAGAACAATGCGCCGCAGGCTCGTTCAAACGATTGCGATGATGTCGCTGTGCGGTGACGGCAGCCGGTCCGGACAAAAAGAAGGGCGGGCCCGGCCTGCGCCGGAACCCGCCCGATCTTGACCCGTCGAAAAACGAGTTAGATCGCTTCCTTGAGATCCTTCGCGACGCGGAACGCGACCTTCTTGGACGCCTTGATCTTGATCGCTTCGCCGGTGGCCGGGTTGCGGCCCATGCGCGCCGGACGGGCGCGGACCTGAAGGATGCCGAGGCCCGTGATGCGGACCTTGTTGCCCTTCTTGAGGTGACGAACGACGAGGCCGACGAACTCTTCGAGAGCGCCGCTCGCGTCCTTCTTCGTCATGCCCGTCTTTTCGGCCAGCTCAGCTGCGACCTTCGAAAGCGGAACGGTAGGAACGGTAGTCGGTTTGGTAGCCATGTTGAGGGGGTCCCTTACATTTCTTGGTTGCGCCAACGTTTCCTGACGCCCCAGGGCAGCGTTGACGGCGCCAAGGTTATCCACGAATCGTTCCCCCGCAAGTCCGGAATCCACGGAAAATGTCGATTTTTGGGGCTTTTTAGGCCATCTAAGGCAGTCATCCACAGATTGCAGAGAGAGTTTAGCGTGTCGAGCCCCGCCCTGATCCCGACTTTCAGCACCGCCGTGAACACGTGGCAGTGCGACGAGAACAACCATCTGAACGTCCAATTCTACACCGAGTTCGCCCACGAGGCGACGGCCAGCCTGCTGGCCAGCCTGGGCTTCGGCCCCCGCGCCCAGCGTGCGGCCGCGGCCATAACGCGGGCCGTCGACGACCATGTCCGGTACGTCCGCGAGTTCCGCGTGGTCGAGCCGGTCGAGGTCCATTCCGCGCCGGTCGAGGTCGGCGAGCGCGAGATCGTCGCCTATCACGAGGTGCGCAATCCCGCGAAGGGCGAGGTTGCCGCCACCATCTGCCGTCGCATCTCGTGCGACCGTCCGTGGCCCGCCGAAGTCCGTGCACGCGCCGAGGCGGCCTGCATCGCGCTGCCCGCCACGGCCAGGCCGCGCAGCGTCGGCAAGCTTTCGCTACCCGACCTGACGCTCGCCGAAGCACCGTCGGTCGGCCTGATCGAGGTCGGTCGCACGCAGATCACCCCCGACGAATGCGATGAGCGGGGCGAGTTCCTGCCGCGCCACCAGTTCGGCCGCTACTCCGACGGCGCGCCCGTCCTGTGGAACCATCTGGGCTTCGACCGCGCCGCCATGCAGGAGCGTCAGGAAGGCTCGGTCGTGGTCGAGATGCTGAACCACTATCGCCGGCCGTTGCAGGCCGGGGACCTCGCCGTCGTCATGAGCGGACTCGCCAGCTTCTCCGACAAGACCATCATCTTTACGCATTTCCTGTTCGAAGCGGAGAGCGGCACGCTTGCTGCTTGTGCCGAAGCCGTCGGCATGAAATTCGACCAGAAGGTCCGCAAGATCATGATCTTTCCGGCCGAGGATCGCGCCCGCATGGAGGCACGACGTCTCAGGTTCTGAGGAGAATACGATGGACGACAAGAGGATGCACGAAAAGACGAAGACAGTCGCCGGGATCGCCGCAGGACTCCAGGGCATGACGTACGACGACAAACGGCTGGCCGAGTTGGCGGCCGAAGTCGAGATCCTGAACGACGCGGTGCGCAAGGCCGCCGCCCAGCGCCTCAGCTTCGACGACGATCCGGCGGCGTTCGCCAGTATCCTGGCGAAGGAAGCCCGCACGTGAGGAACGACGATCTCGCGCTGGAGGATCTCACAGCGATCGCCGACGCGATCGCAGCGCGTCGCATCACCTCGGTGGAAGCGACCGAAGCCTGCCTCGCCCGCATCGAGGCCTGGCAGCCGCGCACCAACGCCTTCCTGCGCATATACAGGGACAAGGCGCTGGCCCAGGCGAAGGCGATGGATGCGGAACTCGCGGCTGGCAAGAGCCGAGGGCCACTGCACGGCGTGCCGATGGCGCACAAGGACATGTACTACCGCAAGGGCGAACTCTCGACCGGCGGCAGCGCCATCCGCCGCGACTGGAGGGCACCGGTGACGGCGACGGTGCTGGGCAAGCTCGACGCGGCGGGCGTGGTCGAGCTGGGCTTCCTCAACATGGCGGAATTCGCGGCCGGGCCCACCGGGCACAACGTCCATCATGGCCATTGCCGCAACCCGTGGGACCAGACGCGCGTAACCGGCGGCAGCTCGAGCGGCTCGGGCGCCTCGGTCGGCGCACGCATGGTCTATGGCGCACTGGGCTCCGACACCGGCGGCTCGATTCGCCTTCCCGCCGCGGCCTGCGGCGTGGTCGGCATGAAGGCAACCTATGGCCGCGTCAGCCGCGCCGGCGCCGTCGCGCGCTCGTGGAGCCTCGATCATGTCGGACCGCTGACCCGCACCGTGCGCGACAATGCCCGGATGCTGGGCGTCATCGCCGGTCACGATCCAGATGATTCGACCACCAGCGACAAACCGGTGCCCGACTACGAGGCACTGCTCGAAGGTGGCGTTGCCGGATTGCGCATCGGCCTTGCCCTGCCGAACGACGGACCGGCGCCGCTGGACGCGCAGATCGGCGCCGCCATCCAGGCCGCCGCCGACGCCCTCGGCCGGCTCGGCGCGAAAGTCTCGACCGTCACGCTGCCCGACTTCACCGCACTCTACCGCGCGGCCGAGGTCATGGTGAAATGCGAGGCGGCCGCCATGCACCGGCCCTGGATGGAGAAGACGCCCGAGCTCTATGCCAACCAGGTGCGAACACGCATGGAGGCGGGCTTCTTCATTCCGGCGACGCAGTACATCGACGCGCTGCGTCTGCGCACGCATTTCGTGACGGAGTTCCTGTCGACGGCGATGGACGGCGTCGATGCCGTGCTACTGCCGGCGATCCCCTTCCCGCTGCCCACCATCGAGGAGACCGACACGGAGACCAAGGGCGGTCCGGCAGTGCTGAAGATGGTGGCGGGCTTCACCGGCCTCACGCGACCGTTCAACACGCTTGGCATTCCGGCGCTTTCGGTGCCGTGCGGCTTCGACTCAAATGGTGCGCCGATAGGGCTGCAACTCGTCGGCCGGCCGTTCGACGAAGCGATGCTCTACCGGATCGGTCACGCCTATCAGGGCGCGACCGAACATCATTTGAAGGTGCCGGTTTAAGAGAAAGGTCCCTCGCTGACGCTCGGGATGACAACATTGGAGGAATTGGCGCGGTGCGCCATTCACGGCAAAATTGTCATCCCGAGCGTCAGCGAGGGACCTTTGCTCGATACCTCAGACCGCGAGATTGACCGTCACGCTCTTGCGCTGGGTGAAGCTGTCGAGCATGCCCTCGAGCGAGAACTCGCGACCCAGACCGCTCTGCTTGTAGCCGCCGTACGACATGCCGGGCGTCTGGCCACCGCCCTGGTTGACCTGCACCCACCCGGACTCGATCGCATGCGCGGCGCGCAGGCCCTTGCCGATATCGTGCGTCCACACATAGGCCGCGAGGCCGTAATGGCTGTCGTTGGCCATGCGAATCGCCTCGGCCTCGTCGCTCCAGCGGATTGCCACCAGTACCGGCCCGAAGATCTCCTCGCGGGCGAGACGCCAGTCGTTCGAGCGATCGGCGAACACGGTCGGCATGGTGAAGTAGCCTTCGCTCAGCGGGCCGGTCTTGGGCGGAAGACCGCCGAACACCAGCTTGGCGTCGGAACGGGCGAGCCCGTCTTCGACGTACTTGCAGACCTTGGTGTACTGCTTGTTGTTGATGATCGTGCCGATGTCGCTCGCCTCGTCGAGCGGATCACCGATCTTGAGCGCCGTCGTCTTTTTCTCGAGCTTCGCGAGGAAGCTGTCGAAGATGTCTTCGTGCAGGAACATGCGCGAGCCTGCCGTGCAGCTCTGGCTCTGGCGGGTGAAACGCATCGCATTGATGATGCCGTCGACCGCCCAATCCTCGTCGGCGTCGGGATAGACAATCGAGGGGCTCTTGCCGCCCAGTTCGAGCGACACCGGCACGATGCGCTCGGCGGCGGCGCGCATGATCACCTTGCCGACCTCGGTCGAGCCGGTGAAGGAGAGCTTGCGGATCTTCGGATGGTTGGCCAGCGGGCCGCCGCACTCCGCGCCGTAGCCCGTCAGCACGTTCAGCACGCCCGGCGGCAGGAGCTCCTGGCAGATGTCGGCCATCAGCAGCACCGCCATCGGCGCATCCTCGGCGGCCTTCATCACCAGCACATTGCCGGCGCACAAGGCGGGCGCGATCTTGAGCGCGCCCAGCATGACCGGCGCGTTCCACGGAATGATGGCGCCGACGATGCCGATCGGCTCACGCCGCGTGTAGGAGAGCACATGCTCGCCGAGCGGTACGGTCTCGCCCTTCAGTTCCGAGGCGAGGCCGCCAAAATATCGGAAAATGTCGGCGGCCAGCTTGGCCTCGCCGCGCGCCTGGGTACGCAACGCATTGCCGGTCTCCAATGCGATGGTGCGCGCCATCTCTTCGCTGCGCGCCTCGAGCACCTCGGCGATCTTGAGCAGGATCTTGCCGCGCTCGCGCGGCACCACGTTCTTCCACGCCGGGAAGGCCTTTTCGGCAGCCTCGACTGCGGCGTTGACGTCAGCTTCCGCGGCGCGCGGCACTTCGGCGACGGCCGTGCGCTTGCCGGGATTCTCGATGGTGATGCGGGCGCCGGAGACGCTCTCCACCCACTTGCCGCCGATCAGCATGCCCTTGGGCTTGTAGGTGCCGGCCGGCTGGGCCTGGGTCTTCATTTCGGCAGTAGCGGTCGACATGCGAGTCCTCCGGGATCCTAAAAATCGGCCCGGAGTTTGGCCCGCAGGATGCGCCGCTACAAGCCGTTAGCGGCCCTGCTCATCCCTGGGGAACAGACTTCCTGGAACGGGCCATGGCGTCCTCCGGATTTCCAGTGGTCACAACGGGCCGAATATCGGATTGTTTCGCCGTCATTCGAAGAGGGACGAGATGAAGCGATTCCTGAGCGGTCTTGCACCGGCGCTGGCGCTGGGCCTGGGCTTCCTGGCGGCCGGCAGCGCCTGGGCAGGCACCCTGGACGATATCGCCAAGAACGGTGTGATCCGCGGCGGCTTCCGCGAGAACGCGCACCCCTTCGCCTACAAGGGCCCCAACGGCCAGCCTGGCGGTTTCATGGTCCAGCTCTGCGAGGCGGTGGCCAAGGACATCGCCCAGCAGCTCAAGCTGCCCGGTCTCAAGGTCGAGTTCGTGCCGGTTACCACCGAAAACCGGCTCGACATGATCAAACAGGGCAAGATCGACCTGCTCTGCGACTCGCTCACCGAGACGCTCGACCGCCGCGCCGTGGTCGACTTCTCCATCACCACCTTCGTCGACGGTACGACCTTCGCCATCCGCGATGACGGTCCGCGCGACATGCAGCAGTTCGCCGGCAAGAAGGTCGGCGCGGTTGCCGGGACGCTGACCGAGCAAGAGCTGCGCAAGGCACTGGCCTCGATCCACGTCGCCGCGACCGTCGTGCCCTTCACCGACTTCACGGCAGCGATGACGGCGCTGGAGAAGGGCGAGATCTCGGCCTACTTCGCCGGCGGCGCGATGCTCACGGCGATGATCAAGGACCACAAGGATGCCGCCCGGATCCTGCTGGCCAACACCTATCTCGGCCTCGAGCCCTTCGCCCTGGCCATGAAGCTCGGCGAAGGCCCCTTCCGCCTCGCGGTCGACCGGGCGCTCAGCCACATCTACCGCTCGGGCCAGATCGCCACGATCTTCGGCGACGTGTTCGGCAAGAATGCGCGGCCGACGCAACAACTCCAGACGCTCTACATGATTGCGACCTTGCCGGAGTGAGCCGCAGGGCCCATCACCCTTCCATGTCGCGCCCCTTCCGCCTCTCCGTCCTCGACCAGTCGATCGCCGTCTCAGGCCGGCCGCAGGACCAGTCGATCCGCAACACCGTGTCGCTCGCCAGGCATTGCGAGGCGCTCGGCTACGAGCGCTTCTGGGTGTCGGAGCACCACAACCATCCCACCATCGTCGGCACCGCGCCGGAGATCGTGATGGCCGCGATCGCCGTCACGACCGAACGCATCCGCATCGGCAGCGCCGGCATCATGCTGCCGCACTATTCGCCGTTCAAAGTGGCCGAGGTTTTCCGCGTGCTCGACGCGCTGGCGCCGGGCCGTATCGACATGGGCCTCGGCCGCGCGCCGGGCTCCGATGGCCGCACCGCCTTCGCGCTCAATCCGGCCGCCAACGAACGGCCCGAGCACTTTCCGTCCGACGTGCGCGACCTGATCGCCTGGGTGCACAACGAGCCCCTGATCGACCGTCATCCCTTCGCCACCGTGAAGGCCTTCCCGCAAGGCGCGACGGCGCCCGAGATCTGGATTCTCGGCAGCTCCGACTACGGCGCGCAGGTCGCGGCGCTGTTCGGCCTGCCCTACTGCTATGCCTGGTTCTTCAGCGACGGCGCCGGTGGCCAGCGCGCCATCGACCTCTACAAGAGGACCTATCGGCCGAGCGCGCGGCATCCCGAACCACACTCCGCGCTGTGCGTCTGGGCGCTCGCCGCCGAAACGGCGGAAAAGGCGCAGTATCACTTCACGTCGCGGGCGCTGAGCCGCATCAATCGCGACAAGAACATCCTGGAGCCGCTTCTGCCGCCCGACGAGGCGGGCCGAGCGCCGCTCGCCACGTTCGAGGCGGCGAAGATGGAACAGTTCCGCAAGGACTCCTTCGTCGGCACCGGCCCCGAGGTCGCGGCCCGCATCACCGAACTAAAGGACCGCGTCGGCGTCGACGAGATGGCGGTCGTCACCTGGACCCACGACGAGCAGGTCCGCCGCGACAGCTACACCGAACTCGCCAAGGCCTACGGCTTCGCGCCTACCTAGCCGAGGAATGCCGCTCGATGATGCTGTAAGTAGCGAAGGCGCGGCCAGAGGGCCTGATCCTTTGGCAGGTGGATCCTAGCTAGCTGATTTTTGAACAGCGGACGCAGTTCGCCAGGAACTCTATTGTGAGAAACCAGCAAACGGTAGTCGTCGGCAATTGAGATCAGATGCCGGTCGAAAAGCCAGTGAGCAGTAGCCGAAAGGGCTAGGCCATTCTGGACGATGTCTGGGCCGTTATCCGCGACAGGCTGGATATGAGCGGCTTGGGCTTCCGCTTTGCCCCCGCCATTGACCATGCGCAGTCGGGTTACGGCGCATGTGTTGTCGTAGGCGTCGCAAACGCTTCGGCGAAAGCTGGCATCCCGCACTTTCCTATTCAAGAGTATCTGGACGACTTGCCTCTCTTGCTCCTCCTCAGGTGCATTGACCAAAGAGAAGGTGTCGGCATCGACATGCCTGGCATCAAGTTCGAGTCGAACAGCATTGTCCGGCGAAAGCGTCTCGCGAAGTCCCGCTCGAACAATGTCGCCAAATTCCATATCCGAGATCGTTCGCGCCGCTCGGCCATGGAGCGTTCGGCCGATCAGTGACCGTGTCTCTAGCCCTCCCAGCTGCCTTTCGTAGAATCCCTTGGCGCCTTCCAAGGCAACCAACTCATCGAAAGGGAGAAAGTCAGCCATCCGGGCATATGAATGGGCCGGAAGCGTAGGGTCAGAGTCGATGCTGACCACACGGGCAACGGCGAAATAGCCGATACGGCCCCCTCCTCGACGGGAAGATCGATAGACGATCCAGTCGCCGAGGACCTTTTTCACCTCATCCAGATAGCGATCTGGAAAGTGGTAGCGGGTCTGTATCTCATCATCGTAGCCAGACCCCGCCCTGGCGTCGAAGATGCCTTTCATTGCAGCAGCTCAAAAGCCTAGCGCGGCTCGGTCCAGCTCTCCGAGAAGGCCAGCGCCGAGGTGCTGAAGGGACGTCCCTCGCGCTCGCGCGGCCACGGCTTGCCGCGGGCCTGCTGGCCGTTCAGCGTCAACCGGCCAGACAGCGCCGGGACCAGCACGGTGCAGACGCCGTAGGGGCGCGGGTTCGGCTCCTGGTTGGGCTCGGTATGGATCAGCAGCGGATCGCCGATATCGTGCCAGGTCAGCGCGATCTCTGCCTCGAGCGACGACACATGTTCGGTCCAGAAATAACGCGGGTCGCCGGCCTTGTTGAAATCGGCGTCGATGACCGGGATCGAAAGGTCCTTCAGCTCGGGGTTCAGCATCCCCTGGACGGTCTGCTGCAGCCAGCGCGCCATGGCGATGTTGTCGGAATAGATACGCCAGTGGCCGTGTGTCAGCTCGCTCTTCAGATAGAGCACATGCCCCGGTCCGGCGGGGCAGAACAGGATTCGCCAGTAACTGGCATCGGTCGAGTTGGGATCGCCGTCCTTCTCGCTGAGGCGCAGGAACGGGTTCTCGCCTGTCAGGACGACGCGGTGCGGATCAGCGACGCTCATAGTGTTCTCCCCCTGTATCTCTGGACATGCGCAACCGCGGTACCGGCTGGACGTTCACGGGGCCCAGCCTAGCAGGAGGTCCCGTCATGAGCGAAGCCTTTGGTCGAACGACATTGAAGCTCCTGGCCGGGCTTCTCGGAGCCTCCCTGGTCATCTGTACGGCCTCGGCGCAGACACAAGTCGAGCCGCCAGGCCGCGTCGGCCGACTGGCATTCGTAGACGGTACGGTGTCTTTCCACGACGACGAGCAGAGCGGCTGGAAGAAGGCCGTCGTCAACACGCCGCTGACTTCCGGCGACGCCCTCTGGACCGAGCCAAACGCGCGCAGTGAGGTGTCGGTCGCCGGCACGCGCATCCGTCTGGATGGCTCCACCGAACTCGGCCTGACGCAGATCGATGACGACGGGGTCCGCCTTCAACTGGCGCAAGGTCGGGTCGACGTGAAGACCTTCGCGATGGATACCGCCCAGCCCTACCAGATCGTGACGCCGCGCGGGACGATGACCTTTCAGCAGCAAGGCGACTACTATGTCGAGGCCGGCTCAACGGAGGATCCGACGCGCCTCGGCGTGCGGTCGGGCGCAGCGCAACTTCAGGGTCTCAACGGCCAGACGCTCGCCGTGCGGCCGGGTGAGGTCGGCGAGGCTTTTGGCGACAGCAGCACGCTACGGCTCAGGACGGTGCGGGCCGCGGCGCCAGCGCCCGCCGCTTCCTGGGACGCCCGCGACAAGCAGGTGGTCTACGACCAACAGCCGCAATACGTGCCGGACGGCATGACCGGCTATGAGGAGCTCTCCGCCCATGGCAACTGGGTGAACGACCGCACCTACGGACAGGTGTGGGTCCCGCGGTCGACTCCTGCAGGCTGGGCGCCCTATCGCACGGGCCACTGGTCCTATGTGAAGCCTTGGGGCTGGACATGGATCGACGAGCAGCCTTGGGGCTTCGCGCCCTATCACTACGGGCGCTGGGCCAACAGCAACAATCGCTGGGTGTGGGTCCCGCCGCAGCGCGACCAGCGGCCGGTCTATGCGCCGGCGCTGGTCGCCTTTGTGGGCGGCATCGAACTGGCGGCCCAACTCGGCAATCAGGGCAGCACCGCGCCCGTCGGCTGGTTCCCGCTGGGACCGCGTGAAGTCTACGTGCCGCCCTACTCGAGCAATCGCGACTATTATCGGCGCATCAATCGCTCGGCGCAGATCCAGGAGCGCGACCTCGACGATCGCTGGGAGCGGGCCCAGCGCCGCGAGGCGTTCGTCGCGGGCCAGAACTCGGTAATGGCAAATCAGCGCTTCGCGACTGTCGTTCCCACGCAAACCTTCGTTCGCTCCCAGTCCGTCCAGCGCGCTGCACTGACCGTGGCTGCCGACAAGATCGCCGCCGCCGCCGTGGCGCCTGTCTCGGCGCCCCCGGCGCCGACCGCCTCCATCGCTACCAGGACGGCCGCCAAGCCCGAAGGTGGCAAGGCAGACTCCGAGGCCAGGGCCACTTCCGGCGCAAAGACACCGACAGCTGCGAGAGCCCCAGCGGAAGCAAAGGCAAAAGCCGGCGACGTGGCCATCGGAAAGACCGCTGTTGCCGACATGGAGACCTTGGGCAAGCCCGCGTCAGCGGAAACCAAATCTGCTCCCGGCCCAAAGATCGCCTCGACCAAGGAGAAGACAGACGACAAGACGGCAAAGCCGGCAACACCCCCGCTTTCACCGCGCCAGGGCGCCGCGCCGCCGCAGCTCAAAGAGACCGACAAGTCCGCGACTACGCCGGGCTCGTCGCCGCAGTCCAAACCACAAACCGACAAGCCGGTGGCCTCGCCGCAGGGCCAGGCTGCACCCGCGCCGGACAAGCCGTCTCCCGCCCCGGCAGCCGCGAAGCGTGACGAGCCCAAGCAGGCAGCCCCGGCGGAGAAGCCCGGCGCTGCTCCTCAGCCACAGGAAGGCCCCAAGCAGGCCACTCCGGCGGCAAAGCCCGCCGCGACGCCGGAACCCAGACAGGATGAGCCGAAGCAGGCGGCTCCCGTGCCGCAAAAGCCGGCGGCTACACCGCAGACCCGTCAGGAAGCGCCCAGGCAGGCAGCTCCACAAGCCGCCCCCAAGCCTGAGGCGGCACCGCGGCAGGAGCAGCCGCGCCAAACTTCACCGCTGCCTCAGCCGCAACCCAAGGCCGAACCGCAGTCGCAGGCTCAGCCGCAAACAGCCCAGCCGCCTCAGGCACCGCTACAACAGCAGCCTCAGCGCAATGACACCGACAACGACAACAAGAAGGGCGACAAGGAGGACAACAAGAAGGACGACAAGAAATAGTCGTCGTCCCTCGCCGGCCTTGGCCTACAGGACCTGGTTGCGGAGCGCCGCGTCGCCCCGCCACAGGCGGTCGAGGTTCTCGATCAGGATGTCGATCACGTTGTCTTCATAGGCGCGCGTTTCACCCGCGGTGTGCGGGGTGATGAAGACATTGGGCATCGTCCACAGGGGCGATGCCGCGGGCAGCGGCTCCTCGGCGGTGACGTCGAGTGCCGCCGCCCAGATCCTGCCGGCTTCCATCGTCTGGATGAGGGCGGCCTCGTCGGCGACCTTGCCGCGCGCCACATTCACGAACATCGACGAGGGCTTCATGGCGGCGAAGGCCGCTTCGCTCATCAGCCCCGTGGTCTCCGGCGTCAGCGCGCAAGTAAGCGCCACGATGTCGGCCTGCGGGACCAGCTTCACCAGGTCGCCCATGCCATGGATCTCGTCGGCCCCGTTGGTGCCGGCCTTGGGATCGCGGCGGATGCCGATCACCTTCATGTCGAAGGCCTTGGCGAGCTTGGCGAGGTGGCTGCCGATGCGGCCCATGCCGACGACCAGCAGCGTCTTGCCGCCCAGCTCGTCCTCGCGCTGGGTGAGATCGCCCAGCATGCCGCGCCACACCTTCTTGTGCTGGTTGTCGCGGGCCTCCGGCAGGCGGCGGTAGACGGCGAGGATCAGCGCAAGCGCATGTTCGGCCACGGCGCGGGCATTGACGCCGGCCGCACTCGCCAGGCGGATGCCCTTGGCGCCCAGCAATTCCTTGGAATACTGGTCCATGCCGGAGCTGATGGACTGGACGAACCTGAGCTTCGTGGCGTGAGGAATGATGTCGTTCTTCCACATGCCCGAGACCGAGACGACATCGGCCTCGCCGACCCGCTGCACGAACTCGTCGTAGCTGCGGACCTGAAAGCTGTTGATGCCTGTATTCCGGGCGTCGAACCGGGCCTTCATCTGGTATGCCGCATGCGCGAAGCAGATTGTCAGCTTATCTCGTGTCGGAAACATGGAACTCCCCCTGCACAAGGTGCCACACTAGCGCGAACGACGACCCTGGGGGAACAAGATGAGCCGCAATCCGCTTCGCGAACGCCTGAACGAGGGCAAGCCGACACTTGGCACGCACATCCTGTCGGCCTGGCCGACGCTGGTCGAGCTGATCGGCCATTCCAAGCAGTACGACTATGTGGAATTCACCGCCGAGTACGCGCCCTTCACCATGCACGACCTCGACAATCTCGGCCGCTCGTTCGAGCTGATGGGCATGTCGGGCATGATCAAGATCGAGCAGACCCAGTATACGCACCAGGCCATGCGGGCGATCGGCTCGGGCTTCCAGAGCGTGCTGTTCGCCGACATCCGCTCGGTCGAGGACGCCAAGGCCGCGGTCGACGCGGTCCGCGCCGAAACGACGATGGCCCAGGGCGCGCGCGGCCGTGGGCGCCTCGGCGTCGGCATGCGGCGCGACGTCGGCACGGTCCGCACCGGCGGCTCGCCGGCTTACGTTGATGCGCTGAACGAAGTCGTGATCGCCATCATGGTCGAGAAGAAGTCCTGCGTGGACGATCTCGACGCCGTCCTTTCGGTGCCGGGCATCGACATGGTGCAGTTCGGCGCCTCGGACTTTTCCATGAGCATCGGCCTGACCGGCCAGGCGAACCACCCCGACGTGGTGGCGGCGGAGAAGAAGACGATCGAGACGGCGCTGAAGAAGGGCCTGCATCCCCGCGTCGAGCTGCGCGATCCCAGCCAGGCCGCCAAGTATCTCGACATGGGCGTGAAGCATTTCTGCATCGGCTGGGACGTCCGCATCCTCGCCGACTGGTGGGACACCAAGGGCGCGGAGATGCGCGACCTGCTGGGCGCCACGCCTGCGGCGCCGGCCAAGGGGCCCGCGAAGGCCGGCAACTACTAGCTTCTGTGTGAGTTCCCCATGAAGCCGCCGATCGCGCCGCGACGCCCGTCGCGGCGCACCCTGCACGGCGTCACGATCACCGACGACTACGCGTGGCTGAAGGACGAGAAGTGGCAGGAGGTGCTGCGCGACCCGTCGCTGCTCGATCCCGACATCCGCGCCTACATCGAGGCCGAGAACGCCTATGCCGAGGAGAAGCTCGGGCCTACGCAGGCGCTCCAGAAGACGCTGGTCGCGGAAATGCGGGGCCGCATCAAGGAAGACGATTCCGGAGTTCCGACGCCGGACGGGCCGTTTTCCTATCTCTGGAAGTTCCGCGAAGGCGGCCAGTACCAGCAGATCGGCCGCACGCCACGCGACGGCGGCGAGATGCAGACGACCCTCGACGGCGACGCACTGGCGAAACAGTCGGAGTATTTCAAATTCGGCGGCACGCGCCATTCGCCTGACCACACGCTGGAGGCGTGGAGCGCCGACCTGCGCGGCTCGGAATACTTCACCCTGCGCGTCCGGCGCTGGGACACGGGAGAGGACCTGCCCGATATCCTGACGGAGACGAGCGGCAGTGTCGTCTGGGGCCGCGACTCCTCGTTCTTCTTCTACGTCCGCATTGACGAGAATCATCGTCCGCTGAAGGTCTACCGGCACAGGCTGGGCACGGCGCAAGCCAACGACGTCCTCGTCTACGAGGAGCAGGACATCGGCTGGTTCACCCGCATCGGCGAAAGCGACAGTGGCCGTTTCTGCGTCATCTCGGGTGGCGACCACGACACGACCGAGGAACGGCTGATCGACCTCTCCTCACCCGACGCCGAGCCGCGCCTGATCGCGCCGCGCGAAAAGGGCGTGTGCTACAGCGTGGCCGATCGCGGCGACGAACTGTTCATTCTCACCAGCGCGGGCGGCGCCATCGATTTCAGGATCGCGACCGCGCCGCTCGCCGCACCGGAACGCGCGAACTGGCGCGAGCTGGTGCCGCACCGGCCGGGCACCTACATCCTGGGCATCGATCTTTATGCCAGCCATCTTGTGCGGCTGGAACGCACCAACGCCCTGCCCTCGATTGTGATCCGCGATCTGGCGACTGGGGCCGAGCACACGATCGCTTTCGACGAGACCGCCTATTCGCTCGACATGATCGGCGGGTACGAGTTCGACACGACGACCCTGCGTTTCGCCTACTCGTCGATGACGACGCCGAGCGAAGTCTACGACTACGACATGGCGACGCGGCAGCGGACCTTGCGCAAGCGCCAGGAGATCCCGTCCGGTCATGATCCCGCCGCCTATGTCACGACGCGCATCATCGCCGTCGCTCACGACGGCGCCGAGGTGCCGGTGTCGATCCTGCATCGTCGCGACCTGGTGCGCGACGGCCGCGCGCCGCTCCTGCTCTACGGTT
Source organism: Rhodospirillales bacterium (assembly GCA_013205335.1). Classification (GTDB taxonomy): domain Bacteria; phylum Pseudomonadota; class Alphaproteobacteria; order Reyranellales; family Reyranellaceae; genus Reyranella. The sequence goes on along the minus strand of JABMNB010000566.1, from coordinate 2,040 downwards.
ACGGCTCCTACGGCATGGCCCTGCCGGCGTCCTTCTCGGCCAACCGCCTGTCGCTGGTCGATCGGGGCTTCGTCTATGCCATCGCCCATATCCGCGGCGGCTCCGACAAGGGCTGGTCGTGGTATCTCGACGGCAAGCGCGAGAAGAAGACCAACACGTTTGACGATTTCGTCGCGGCCGGTCGCGCCTTGATCGAGGCCAAGTACACGTCGGCCAGACGCATCGTGGGCCATGGCGGCAGCGCCGGCGGCATGCTGATGGGCGCGGTCGCCAACCGCGCGCCCGACCTGTTTGCCGGGATCCTCGCCGAAGTGCCGTTCGTCGATGTGCTCGCCACCATGCTCGACGACAAGCTGCCGCTCACCCCGCCGGAATGGCCCGAATGGGGCAATCCGATCACCGACGCGGCGGCGTTCAACTACATCGGCTCCTACTCGCCCTACGACAATGTGGCGCCGCAGCGCTATCCGGCGATTCTGGCAATGGCCGGCCTGACCGATCCGAGGGTCACCTACTGGGAGCCCGCCAAGTGGGTGGCGCGGCTGCGTGCCACCATGACGGGCGGCGGGCCGGTTATCCTGCACACCAATATGGGTGCGGGTCATGGTGGCGCGTCGGGCCGTTTCTCCCGCCTCGACGAGGTGGCGATCGGTTACGCCTTCGCACTCGACACGGTTGCCCTTGCAGGAGCGAAACCATGAAGGCGCGCATCGATGCGATCCTGAGCCAGGCGGTGCAGCGCGGCGACGTGCCCGGTGTCGCCGCCGTCGCGACCGACGGAAACGGCACGACTTACGAGGGCAGCTTCGGCAAGTCGGTGCTGGGCAAGGATGCCGGAATGACACCCGACACCGTCGTGTGGATCGCCTCCATGACCAAGGCCATCACCGGCGCCGTTGCGATGCAGCAGGTCGAGCGCGGCACGCTGAAGCTCGATGCGCCGGCCCGGGATGTGATCCCGTATCTCGGCGAAGTGCAGGTGCTGGAAGGCTTCGGTGCGGAAGGCAAGCCGCGCCTGCGCAAGCCCGTGCGCGACATCACCCTGCGTCATCTGCTGACGCATACGGCGGGCTTCGGCTACGACATCTGGAACCCGGAAATCCTGCGGTATCGCGAGGTCATGGACGTGCCGACCATCGGCACCGGCCTCGACAAGTCGCTGACAACACCCCTGCTGTTCGACCCCGGCGCCCGCTGGCAATACGGAATCGGCATCGATTGGGCCGGCAAGATGGTCGAGGCGGTGACGGGCCGAAAGCTCGGCCAGGTAATGCACGACGATCTGTTCGTGCCGCTCGGCATGGATAGCACCGGCTTTCGCCTCACCGCGGAGATGCGCGCCCGCATGGCCCGCGTCCATCACCGCAAGGCCGACGGCAGCCTCGTCGCCGACCTGAAGCGCGAGGTTCCGCAGGATCCCGAGTTCGAGGCGGGCGGCGGCGGTCTCTACTCGACGGCCAACGACTACCTGAAGTTCGTCCGCATGGTGTTGGACGGCGGGAAGTCGGCGCGCGGCGAGGCGGTGATGAAGCCCGCGACGGTCGATGCGATGGCCGCCAACGCGATGGGCGACTCGACAGTGAGCCTGCTCGAGACGGTGATGCCGGCCCTCTCCAACGACGCCGAATTCTTCCCCGGCGTCACGAAGAAATGGGGCCTCAGCTTCATGATCAACGACGAAGAGGCACCGACCGGCCGCTCGCCCGGCAGCCTCTCCTGGGCCGGCCTGCCGAACACCTACTACTGGATCGACCGCAGGAAGCGCCTGGGCGGCGTCTACATGACCCAGATCCTGCCCTTCGCCGACGTGAAGGCGCTGCCGCTGTTCTACGCTTTCGAAAGTGCCGTCTACGGGCGGTAGATAATCGAAGAAAGCAAAGCCCAACAACAAGCTCCCGTCGTCTCGACCGGAGCACCGAAGGTGCGGAGTGGAGAGACCTTCGTTCAACCAATTGCCAGCAATTCGTGGAGGAAAGGTCTCTCCACTCCGCGCTGAGTTTACCCCGAGGTACTCGAGGGGCGCTCCGGTCGAGACGACGG
>JABMNB010000565.1 GCA_013205335.1 Rhodospirillales bacterium | reverse complement strand
TATTTCCCTTCTGGCTGGTCAATATCGTGCCGGCCCTGCTCGGCATGCCGCTCAGGCGCTACGCGCTCGCAACGATGCTGGGCATCGTGCCGGCGGCAATCATCTATGCAAGCGTCGGCGCAGGACTCGGCACGGTGCTGGAGCGCGGCGAGCAGCCCGATCTCGGCATCATCTTCGAATGGCGCATCCTGCTGCCGCTGCTGGGGCTTGCCGTCCTGGCCCTGCTGCCGGTCGTCTTCGCCCGCCTGCGCCGGCAGCGTCCCGTCTGAGATGAGCAACCTGCTCACCCCCGACGTCTGCGTCGTCGGCGGCGGTTCGGCCGGCCTCGTGGTGGCGGCGGGCGCAGCGCAGCTCGGCCTCGACGTCGTGTTGGTCGAGCGCGCGCTGATGGGCGGCGATTGTCTCAACTTCGGCTGCGTGCCCTCGAAGGCATTGATTGCGGCGGCCCGCGCGGCGCAGGCGCAACGCAGCGGCGCGGCCTTCGGCATCGCGCCGGTCGAGCCCGCCGTCGATTTCGGCAAGGTCATGGATCATGTCGCCGGCGTGGTCGCAGCCATCGCGCCCAACGATTCGGTCGAGCGCTTCGAGAAAATGGGCGTGCGCGTCCTGCCGGAGGAGGCGCGCTTCACCGGCCGCACGGAATTGCTGGCCGGCGGCCATCGCATCCGCAGCAAGCGCATCGTGCTTGCGACGGGCTCGCGGCCCGCACTGCCGCAGGTGCCCGGCCTCGCCGAAGTGCCGCACTTCACCAACGAGACGATCTTCGCCAACCGCACTCTGCCGTCGCACCTCCTGGTGCTGGGCGGCGGCCCGATCGGGCTCGAGATGGCGCAGGCCTTCAGGCGCCTCGGCTCGAAAGTCACCGTGCTGGAAGCGGCAACCTGTCTGGCCAAGGACGATCCGGAACTCGTCGCGATCGTCCTCGCGCGCCTGCGCGGCGAAGGCATCGTGCTCTGCGAGAACGCGCGTGTCGCGCGGTTCGAGCGCACGGCCGACGGGATTGTCGCAGTGCTCGACGGCAGCGCCCGCATCGAGGGCTCGCATCTTCTGGTCGCGACGGGGCGCACGCCCACGATCGACGGGCTCGATCTCGACAAGGCCGGTATCGCCCATACCAGGCACGGCATCACGGCCGACGACTCGCTTCGCACCTCCAATCGCAACGTCTGGGCGATCGGCGACTGCAACGGCCGCTACGCCTTCACGCACATGGCGGGCTACGAGGCCTCTCTGTTCATCCGGGGCGCGTTGTTCCGGGCGCCGGCGAAGCTCGATTCCGGGCTGGTGCCCTGGGCGACCTATACCGATCCGGAACTGGCGCAGGTCGGCCTCAACGAGCGCGACGCCCGCGCGCGCCACGGCGACGGCATAAAGATCCTGCGCTGGAAATTCACCGAGAATGATCGCGCGCAGACCGAGCACGAGACGGACGGGCTGGTGAAGGCCATCACCGACGGACGCGGGCGCGTGCTGGGGGCGGGCATCGCCGGACCGCAGGCCGGCGAATTGATCCAGAGCTGGTGCCTGGCCCTGTCCGGCCGGCTGAAGATCTCGGCCCTGGCGAGCTTCGTGCCGCCCTATCCCACTCTCGGCGAAACCGCCAAGAGGGCCGCCGGGAGCTACTTCACCGAAACGCTGTTCGGCTCGCGCAGCCGGGGCCTCGTGCGCTTCCTTGCACGATTGCCGGTCTGGTAGAGTCGCCCGATGACCGCCGACGTCACCCTGACGGCCCGATCCGTCCGCCCCGCGCGCCGGCGAACCGCGACCTTCGGCCTGTCCTGGCGGATCCTGGGTCTCGTGATCGTCGCCGTGATGACGGCCGAGGTCGCGATCTTCCTGCCCTCGATCGCGCGTTTTCGGCTGGTCTATCTCGAGCAGCTGATCGAGAGCGGCACGCTGGCGGCCCTCGCCCTCGACGCGACGCCCGACAACATGGTGACGGAAGAGGTGAAGCGCGCCCTGCTGGCGCATGCCCGAGTCGAGGCGGTCGTGCTGGTCGAGCCGAACAAGCCCAAGCGCGCCCTGATGAACATCGAGCCGCGACCCGAGATGCAGGGCTTCAACCTGAAGGACCGGGGCGCACTCGGCCTGATCTGGGACGCGCTGGAAGCGATGGCGCGGGACGGCACACACTATATTCGCGTCGGTGGCGAATCGATGCGCCTGCCCGGCGCCATGGTCTGGATCGTCGTCGACGAACCGCCGATGCGCACCGCCATGTACGGCTATGCGAGCCGCATCCTCGTCCTGTCGATCATCATCGCGCTGTTCACGGCGGCGCTGCTCTATCTCGCATTGCGCTGGCTGGTCATCCGGCCGCTGCAGGACCTGTCGGCTGCCATGACCGCCTTTCGCCGCGCGCCGGAAGAAGCCGGCGCCCAGCGCGGGCCGGTGCGGCGCCACGACGAGATCGGCGTGGTCGACCGCGAGTTCCAGATCCTGCAACGCGAGCTGCGTACCTCGCTGCGCCAGAAGTCGCGCCTCGCCGAAGTCGGTGCCGCGACCAACAAGATCAACCACGACCTGCGCAACATGCTCGCGACGGCGCGCCTGCTGTCCGACCGCCTGGCACGCAGCGAAGACGAGCGTACGCGCGCGCTGGCGCCGACCATCCTCAGCACCATCGACCGTGCGGCCCGCCTGGCCAGCGACGCCATCGAGTATGTCCGCGACAAGCCCTCGCCGCGGCTGGCCGAGGTTGATCTCGCCGATCTGGTCGACGAGGTCGGCGTCGCGTTGCAGGAGCAGGGCGACGACAGGAATCCCAACGCGCTGCGCAGCTGGAACAACGAGATCGGTAATGGCGGTGTCGTGCACTGTGACCGCGACGTGCTGTACCGGGTGTTCGTCAATCTCGGGCGCAACGCCTTCGAGGCCGGCGCGACCAGTGTCACCGTCCGCGCCCGGCGCAATGGCGGCTTCCTGCTGCTTGAAATTGCCGACAACGGGCCCGGCATTCCCGCAGCGGTCGCCAAGCAACTCTTCCGTGCCTTCACCACCGGTGGCCGGCCGGGGGGCACGGGGCTCGGCCTTGCCATCGCCCGCGATCTGGTGCGTCTGCATGGCGGCGACATCGCGCTCGTCGAGTCGAACGCGCAGGGCACGCTGTTCTGCTTCACCCTGCCCGTGACAGAGGGCTGATCAAAAGCAGCCCAGGTCTCGGGCGCGGTGCCGATTGCACACAGTCGAAGCACCTCTTTCGCTTCCACACACCGTGCGCCGGAAAAGAGGCCCTTCGACTGCGCCGCCCTTCCGGCGGCTTCGCTCAGGGCGACGGGAAGGCCCCAAAGAAAAAGGCGCGATCCCGGGGGATCGCGCCTCGTTCCGTCCCGGTGCCGGGATTCAGTTGTACTTGGCGATCTCGAGACGGCCAACCTGGTCGCGATGGACCTCGTCCGGACCGTCTGCCAGGCGCAGCGTGCGCTGGTGGGCGTACATGCTGGCCAGCTTGAACACCTGGCTGACGCCGCCGGCGCCATGCAGCTGCAGGCAGCGGTCGACGACCTTCGAGGTGATGTTCGGCACCGCCACCTTGATCATCGCGATCTGCTGGCGGGCTTCCTTGTTGCCGAACTTGTCCATCGCCCAGGCGGCCTTGAGGACCAGCAGGCGGGCCATGTCGATCTCCATGCGCATGTCGGCGACATGCGCCTTGGTGACGCCCATCTCGGAGATCTTCTGGCCGAACGCCGTGCGGCTCTTGGCACGCTTGATCGCCATCTCGAGTGCTCGCTCGGCGACGCCGATGGCGCGCATGCAGTGATGGATGCGGCCCGGTCCGAGACGGCCCTGGGCGATTTCGAAGCCGCGGCCCTCGCCGAGCAGAATGGCCGACTTCGGCACGCGCACGTTGTCGTAGACCACTTCGGCATGGCCGTGCGGCGCGTCGTCGTAGCCGAACACGTGCAGCATCTTCACGATCTTGATGCCCTTGGCGTCGCGCGGCACGACGATCATCGACTGCTGGCGGTAGGCCGGCGCATTGGGATCGCTCTTGCCCATCAGGATGATGACCTTGCAGCGCGGGTCGCCCATGCCCGACGACCACCACTTGCGGCCGTTGATGACATAGTCGTTGCCGTCGGACTCGATGCGGCACTCGACGTTGCGCGCGTCGGACGAGGCGACCGCGGGCTCGGTCATGGCGAAGCAGGAACGGATCTCGCCGTTCAGCAGCGGCTTCAGCCACTTCTCCTTGTGCTCGGCTGTGCCGTAGCGGGCGAAAACTTCCATGTTGCCTGTGTCGGGCGCCGAGCAGTTGACCGACTCGGAGGCGATCGACGAGCGGCCCAGCACTTCGCAGATCGGAGCGTATTCGAGGTTGCTGAGGCCCATCGTGCCGTGTGTGTCGCCGGTCTCGCGGTCGGCCGGCAGGAACATGTTCCACAGGCCGCGCTTCTTCGCCTCGGCCTTGCATTCCTCGATGACGGGCGGGAGCTGCCAGCGATCCTTGGCCGTCTCCATCTGCTCTTCATAGATGGGCTCGGCCGGATTGATGACCTCGTCCATGAACTTGTTGAGTTTCTCGAGCAGCGCCTTGCTGCGATCCGAGTATTCGAAATCCATCGCTCTCTCCCTTTGTGCTGCGGCGGACTCTGGCCGAAATCGGGGGCAATGTGAACGGGCATTCAGGTCGCAGACCGGTTTCGGATCGCGGTCGGGGGAGAGAGCGGGACGCCAAGAGAATCGCCGGTTTCGCAACCAGAGCATGAAGGTTCGCGGCGACGGCGCTTCTCGCCAAGCTGTTGCACTTCAAACGCGATTCCACACCCCCACTTCATTCGGGATGAGGCCGCCAACTGCATCGGCGCCCTACGCAAATTCCGAAGCGATTGTCACACGCAACGGAGCGAGCGACCTTTCGCTTTTCCTCAGACCGCGAATTGCCATTGCCCCAAGTGCGATAGTCCCGCCCTCGGGCCGGGTAGAGGAGCTTGGAAGAAGAACGATCAACGACCGGTATTCTGCAGCCGCAAGGGCTTCAGGACGGCCAGCGCGAGGAAGGCTGCGAGCACGTTGAAGAGTGCGGCCGCCAGGAAGACCTCGCGCCAGCTGCCCGTCTCGGCGACATAGAAGCTCGCCAACGGGATCAGCAGCGAGGCCACGCCCTTGGCGGTGTAGAGGAGGGCCGCGTTGGTGGTTGCGTATTTCGTTCCGAACGTGTCGGTACAGATCGCCGGGAACAGGCTCGCGGTCTCGCCCCAGGCGAAGAATGCGATGCCGCCCAGCACCACGAACAACAGCGGGTCCTGGCCATAGACCCAGAGCGCCCAGATGCCGGCCCCCTCCAGCAGGAAGGCGATGAACAGGGTGTTCTCACGGCCGATATGGTCGGAAATCCAGCCGCAGAACGGCCGCGTCAGGCCGTTCATGACCCGGTCGAGGGTGATGGCGAAGGTGAGAGCGGGCAGGGTGAGCCCGAGCAGGCTGACCGGGACGTCGGCGACCTTGAAGTCGCGCGCGATCGGCGCGATCTGCGCCGTCGCCATGAGGCCACCCGAATAGACCAGGATGAACATGAAATAGAGCAGCCAGAAGATCCGGGAGCGCAGCACCTTGCTCGGACCGAAGTCGCGCACGCTCTGCGCGACGGGCGAGGGCATCGCGACCGCCCGCTCTTGAGGGGGGGCTCGCAACGCCCAGGCCGTGACGAAGACGATCAGGCCCTGGGCCAGCCCGAACCACAGGAAGGCCGATTCGAATCCATGGGTGGCGATCACGTTCTGGATCGGAATTATGCTCAGCGCCGAACCCGCGCCGAACCCGGCGACGGTGAGCCCGGCCGCCAGGCCACGGCGGTCGGGGAACCAGCGCACGGCATTGCCGACACAGGTGCCGTAGACCGCGCCGGCGCCCACGCCGCCCAGCGCAGCTCCGAGGTAGAGCAGCAGCAGAGAACCGGCCACGGAGTTCAGCGTCCAGGCCGCCGCGACCGCGAGGCCGCCGGCGGCGACGACGAATTTCGGTCCGAAGCGATCGACGACCCAGCCTTCGAAGGGCACGAGCCAGGTCTCGGCGACGATGAAGATCGTGAAGGCGGTCTGGATGCTGGCGAGGCTCCAGCCGAATTTGTCGTGGAGGGGGTGAACGAACAGCGTCCAGCCATATTGCAGGTTGGCGACTGCGATCATGCAGAGGAGTCCGGCGCACAATTGCAGCCAGCGATTTGCAGGCGATGCTTGCGGCGACGTATTGCTGCGCGACACGCGATAAACGCTCCCTTGCCGATGGCCGGTTCCCGTCCCTAAATCGTCGCGACAGGACAAGCGTCGGGGAGAACGTCGTTGGACAGTGTAATGCAGGTTCCGTTCAAGCCCATCGATTTCCTGAGCCGCGACATCAAGGTCGAGCGGCGGCCCGACGGCACGGTGGTGCTGCAATCGAATCACGCGCTGCAGCCCTATGCCCGGCACGTGCCGGCGCTGCTCGCCAGATGGGCGGCCGAAGCGCCGGACCGGCTCTGGCTTGCGCAGCGCCGCGGGCCGGCGCGCGACTGGCTGAAAGTCGCCTATGGCGAGGCCAAGAGCCAAGTCGATTCGGTCACCCAGGCACTGCTCGATCGCGGCTTCGGTCCCGACCAGCCGGTGATGATCCTGTCGTCCAACTCCATCGAGTTTGCGCTTCTGACCATGGCCGCCATGCAGGCCCGCGCGCCGGTCGCACCGGTGTCGCCGGCCTATTCGGTGATGAGCCAGGACCACGCCAAGCTGAAATACGTCTTCGACCTGATCAAGCCCGGCCTGGTGTTCGTGCAGAACGGTGAGGTCTATGCGCGTGCCCTGGCGGCGCTCGATCTCGAAGGCGTGCTGCTGGTTCACGTCGAGAAGCCGCCGCCCGGGATGAAGTCGCTGCCCTGGACCGAACTGGTCGCAACGAAGCCCACCGAGGCGGTCGCGAAATCCGTCGCCGCGATCGAGCCAAAGACCGTGGGCAAGTTCCTGTTCACCTCCGGCAGCACCGGCATGCCGAAGGCGGTGATCAACACGCAGGAGATGATGTGCGCCAACGTCGCCATGATGAGCATGGCGCGCGTGCGGAAAGCCACGGACGTAGCACCCGTAATGCTGGACTGGCTGCCGTGGAACCACACGATGGGCGGCAACGCCACCTTCCAGGGCAATCTGAACGAGGGCGGCACGACCTGGATCGACGACGGCAAGCCGGTGCCCGGCCTGTTCGAGGAGACGCTGCGCAATTTGCGCGAGGTCTCGCCCACCTCGTTCTCGAACGTGCCGGCGGGCTACGCGATGCTCGCCACGGCGCTGGAGAAGGACGAGGCCCTGGCCAGGCGCTTCTTCGCCAACATCGCCGTACTGTCCTATGGCGGGGCGACCCTGCCGGGTGATCTCTACGACCGCATGGAGTCGCTGGCGGTCAAGCACACCGGCTATCGCATACCCTTCGTCACCGGCTGGGGCTCCACCGAGACCGCGCCGACGGCGACCAGCGTGCACTGGGCTTCGGAGCGCGTCGGTCTCGTGGGGCTGCCGTATCCCGGTGTGCAGCTGAAGATGGTGCCGACCGGCGAGGAGGGGCGCTACGAGCTGCGGCTGAAGAGCGTGATCGTGACCCCCGGCTACTACAAGCAGCCCGACCTCACCGCGAAGATGTTCGACGAGGAGGGTTTCTACAAGATTGGCGACGCGGGCCGCTTCGTCGAGCCCGAGGATCCCAGCCAGGGCATCATCTTCGACGGCCGCGTCGTCGAGGATTTCAAGCTGACCAGCGGGACCTTCGTGCTGGTCGGCACCCTGCGCACGACCGCCATCGCGGCGGCCTCGCCGGTGCTGCAGGACGCCGTGGTCTGCGGCCAGGACCGGGAGTATGTGGGCCTGCTTGGCTTCCCCAATATCGCTGCCTGCCGGCAGCTCGTCGGCGTCAGCGCAACTCAGCTTTCGGTCGCCGACCTGCTGGTGCATCCCGCGGTGGTGGCCACGCTGAAGCAAGGGCTCGGCCGCATGAACGCCGGCGACCGCGGCTCGTCGATGCGGGTGAAGCGCGTCCTGTTGATGACCGAGCCGCCGCAGGTCGACGGCCAGGAGATCACCGACAAGGGCTATATCAACCAGCGCGCCACGCTGGAACGCCGCAAGGGGCTGGTCGAGAAGCTCTATGCCGGTGGCGAGGGCGTCATCGAGATTTGACGCCGGATAGATTCAGGCTCGCAAAAAATCCACCGTCCCCGTCTCGAGACAATCCGGTGGGTTTGCAGCGATGAGCGACCCAAGGGCGGTGCCGTCGAAGGAGCCTGCCCCGAGGTCTCGCGAGGGGACGCTTCACTCGGAACGACGGGCGTTCTTACTCGCTTCACCCAGAGTAGCGGGCCAAGGGCATGCCTTGTTAAGGCTTGTGCGCGTTCAGAAACATCCGGATGTGGCGCACTGCCAGTGGGACCCGCTCCGGTGTATCCTTCCACGGATAGAGCGTGACCTGCGAATTGGGTGACAGCATCGCCACTTCCATAGCGACCTTGTAGGGGTGCGGCGGGCTGTCGTCGGGGGCGACGAGGATCGGCGTCTGGCAGGCCTTCACGAAGTCGCGCGGCACGGTGAACACGAAGTCGGCTTTCTTCGTGTACGTGTTGGTGAGGAACTGGCTCACCTGGTCCATCGTGTATTCCGGCCGCTTCTTCACGAAGTCTGGGCCCCACCCCTTCATGTTGTTGTCGTAGAATTGAGTAGGCAGCTCGGGCCGGAAGCCCGAGGGCTGCGTCAGCACGGCCGCGACGACGCGGTCGCCGACGCGCTTGATCAGGTTCCAGATCAGCGGCTGGCCGATGCAGTAGCCCAACACCATGAACTTCTCGGCGCCGAGATGGTCCATCAGTCCGACATGGTCGTCGGTGAAGGCGTCCCATGTCCGCTCGATGTCGAGCGGGCCGGTCGATTGGCCGCCATTGGCGTTGCGCAGGTCGGCGACGACGCAGCGGAACTGGTCGCTGAATTCCTTCATCGCGCTGAACGGATGAGTCCTGTCGAGGCCCCCGATCGTCGAGTTGAGCCCGCCGCCAGGAATGATCAGCAGCGGCAGGCCCGAGCCCGCCTCTTCATAATGAATGCGGACGTCGCCTTTTTCGTAGAACGGCATGGCTGTTTTCTCCCTGCCCGGAGCGTGCCACGCGCCGGGCAGGGGTGCAAAGGAGACGGGGATCAGCCCAGCAGGCGCTTCACCACGTCGAGCTGGATGTGCGCAGCGTCTACCATCTCGGAGATCGGCACACTCTCGTTGGCGGCATGGCCCTGCGTACCGGAGCCGGGGCCGAAGTTGATGATCTCGATGCCGTCGTCGGCGTAGTAGCGGCCGTCGCTCACACCCGTGGCGTTGAGAAACTTCACCTTACGGCGGCTGTGCGCCTTCACCGCGGCCTCGAAAGCGCCGACCGCCGCGCCGTTCTCCGGTGCGAAGAAGCCGTTGGTGCCGGTGAGGAACTCCACGCCGTACATCGCCTTCGGTTCGCCGACGCCATCGACGATCTTCTTCAATTCCTTGAACGCGTCCTTCACCTTCTCGTCGGGCAGCAGGCGGCGGTCGATCTCGACGGTGCAGGCCGAGGGCACGACGTTGGTGTTGTGGCCGCCGTGGAACATGCCGATGTTCACCGTCGACTTCATCGCGCCCGAGACGCGCCGCGTCAGCGCCTTGTCGTAGTAGGAGCTGAGCGCGCCGACCAGGCGCATCATGCGAAGGATGGCGTTGTCGCCCGCCGCCGGGTTGCCGGCGTGCGCCGCGCGGCCCTTGGTGGTGAGCCGCGCCCACATCACGCCGCGTTCGGCCACGATCAGGTTGTTTTCGGTCTGCGCGCCCAGGATGAGAGCGTCGGGCCGCACCTTGCCGCTCTTGCGGAGAAACTCCATGCCCTCGGGGCCGAGACTTTCCTCGTCGGCGACGAAGGTGAAGATCAGCTCGCCCTTCGTGGGGCCGCCGCGGCGTGCGATTTCCTCGGCGATCCAGATCTGCACCGCCATGCTGCCTTTGCAGTTGCCGGCACCCAGCCCGTGGACGAGGCCGCCCTTCACCAGCGCCTTGTACGGATCGCTCTTCCAGTTGGCGCGTTCGCCGACACCCACCGTGTCGACATGGGCATTGAAGGCGATGACGGGGCCTTTGGCCTTGCCCTTCATCCGCGCCACGACATTGTCGACGCCCTTGGCCCTGGTCGCGATCTCGACCTTGTAGCCGGCCTTCTTCAGCCGCTTCGCCGTATAGGCGCAAATCTCGACCGAGGTGCCGGGCGGGTAGGGGCTGGGCAGTGCGATCAGCTCTGACAGGATCGCAACGAGCTCGGACTGCATCTTCTTCGACATGAATTCGAAATCCTTATTCAAGCAATGCTGTCATCCCGAGCGAAGCGAGGGACCTTTACCCGGCGGTAGCGAAAGGTCTCTCGCTCGGCTCGGGATGACAATGTGCGGGTTAGCGGGTGGAGCGTATTGGGACGGTGCGTGTCAACGATTTGCCAGCTCGGTCAGGACCTCAACGAGCACCCTGGCGCCGGCGGCGAGGTCCTGGGGGGTGGCATTCTCGATTTCGTTGTGGCTGATGCCGCGTTCGCAGGGAACGAAGATCATGCCGGTGGGGCAGAGGCGGGCGATGTGCATCGCGTCGTGGCCGGCGCCGGAGGGCATGTCCATGTTGGCGAATTCCAGCGCATTGGTCTTGGCGCGCACCAGGTCGATCACCATCGGATCGAAGTGGGTCGGCGGCACGGCCGTCACGCGCTCGATGCGGGCGGTGCAGGGCGCCGCCTTCGTCGCTACGATCTCGCGCAGCTTCTTCTCGTGCGCTTCCAGCACGGCATCGTCGGGATGGCGCATGTCGATGGTGAAGCTCGTCTGGCCTGGCACCGTATTGGGCGAGCCCGGCGCCACGTCGACGCGGCCGATGGTGAAGCGCAGCGTGTCGTCCTGGTCGGTCGTGGCCTCGTACATGGCCTGCGCGATACGAAGTGCGGCGGCAAACGCATCCTTGCGGGCGGCGCGCGGGGTCGTGCCGGCATGCGCCTCCTCGCCAGCAGTCGAGACGATGTAGCGGCGGCTGCCCTGGATCGCGGTCACGACGCCGATCGTCTTGCGCTCATTCTCCAGCCGCGGGCCCTGCTCGATATGGGCTTCGACATAGCCGTCGAGCGCGAAGCCCGGCTTGCCGGGGCGCATCGGCGCGGGCGCAGCTTTCAACGTCTCGGCCAGAGCGTCCTTCAGCAGGACGCCCTTCCAGTCCTTGACCTCGAGCATCTCGTCGAGCGCGTTGTGGCCCGCGAACACGGCCGAGCCCATGGCGCCCGGCTGGAAACGCGAGCCTTCCTCGTTGGTCCAGGCGACGGCCACCACGGGGCGATGCGTCCTCACCCCGGCATCCTCCAGTGCTTCGAGTGCCTCGAAGGCTGCCAGCACGCCATACATTCCGTCGAAGCGGCCGCCGGTCGGCTGGCTGTCCATATGCGAACCGCTCATCACCGGCGGCGCGCTGGGGTCGGAGCCTTCGCGCCGCACGAAGAGATTGCCGATCGCGTCGGTGGAGACCCCGAAGCCGCGGGCCTTGGCCCAGGAGCCGAGCAGGTTGCGCGCCGCGGCGTCCTCGGCCGACAGGGCCTGGCGGTTTACACCGCCCTTGGGCGTGCCGCCCAGTTTCGCCATATCGGCGTGCCGCTGCCACAGCCGGTCTTCCCTGATCGCGTCGGCCGCGCTCATCCTGCTCTCCCAAGCTTGTCGCGCGAGCTATAGCCGCGCCATAGTCGGGCATCAATCGCCAGCGCATCGGGCGCAGGCGTACCGGGGACCCCATGCACAATCATCTCGACCGCAACCTGATCGGCTACGGCCCCAATCCCCCCGATGCCCAGTGGCCCGGCGACGCCCGTATCGCGGTGAGCTTCGTTCTGAACTACGAGGAGGGCGGAGAGAATACGGTCCTGAACGGTGATCCCGCCTCCGAAGTCTTCCTGACCGAGACGCCGGGCGGCACGCCGATCGTGGGTGGTCGCGATCTCTCGACCGAGTCGATGTACGAGTACGGCAGCCGCGCCGGCTTCTGGCGCATCCTTCGGCTGTTCCAGGAAAGGAACATGCGCTTCACGTCGTGGGCAGTCGGTCGTGCGCTGGAACTCAATCCCGACGCCGGCAAGGCGATGGCCGAGGCCGGTCACGAGGTAGCGAGCCATGGCTGGCGCTGGATCAACTACAAGGACTTCACGCTCGAGCAGGAACTCGACCACATGAAGAAGACCGTGAAGGTGATCGAGCAGACGGCGGGCCGTGCGCCGGTCGGCTGGTACACAGGCCGCTTCGGCATGCACACGCTCGAGGCCGTCATCAAGCATGGTGGCTTCCTGTATTCGAGCGACTCCTATTCCGACGACCTGCCCTATTGGGTGAAGGTCGGTTCCGAGCCCCACCTGATCATTCCCTATACCCTGGAAGTGAACGACATGAAGTTCGGGGTAGCGCCGGGCTTCACCTCGGGCGATGGCTGGCTGCAGGCGATGAAGGACAGTTTCGACATCCTCTACGCCGAGGGCGCGCGCACGCCCAAGATGATGTCGGTCGGCCTGCATTGTCGTCTCGCCGGACGCCCCAGCCGCGCCGCCACCCTGGCGCGGTTCCTCGATTATGTCGCGTCCAAGCCTAAGGTCTGGGTGGCGACGCGCGAGGAAATCGCACGACACTGGATCGGGGTTCATCCCGCCGCGAAAGGCTGAGGGAGCCCGAAGACTCGCGACGCGTTACAATTGGTACACGAATGCCGTTGCGGCCCAGCCACGCGGCCGGCGCGCGCGCGCCCTCCCGGAGGGTGCGGCAAGAGCGCAAAAGCCAAGCGTTGACGGCATTCCACAGAAGCCGATTCATGACACGTTCATGCTCGTGGCAACGCAACATCCCCCGTCGGAAGCCGCCCGGCCGGGGTTTACCCTGCCGGTCAATTCATGTGAACAATAGCGGGTTGTGACCCTCATTCGCGCCGCCACTCTGTCGGTCCTGCTCGCCGCATTCTTCGCCGGCGCGGGATGCGCCAAGAAGCCCATTGAAACGGCCGCCGTCGCGCCGGGTCCCGATGCGCGCGAAGTCGAGATCGCTTCGCGTAAGGAGCGTGTGCTGCAGCAACTCGCGGTCTGCGAGAGCGGAAGCTGGGGCCCGCATTCGAACCGCATCGTCGGCAGTCGCGGCGCCTATCACGGCCGCTTCCAATATACCCCCCGCACCTACATCACCTTCCAGCAGCGTCGTGACGGCACGGTACTGACGGTCCAGGAAGCGATCGAGGCGGCTCAGGATTACGAGAAGGCGGCATCGCTCACCTCGTGGGTCATGTTCGAGCACGGCGAGACCTGGCACTGGCCGCTCTGCAACCGCAAGCTTGGCCTCACCGCCAAGGTCCGCGAAATCAACGCACTTTAGTTTGCGGCTTCCACTGGAGTGGTCCGCTCCAATGAATGGGTCTTTCGTTCAGCGCAGCTCGGCGCAGAACTCCTGGATGCGGGTGCAGCCTTCGCGGAGGCTGGCCATGTCGGTGGCATAGGAGATGCGGAAGTAGGGACTCATGCCGTAGGCCGCGCCCTGCACGGTGGCGACGTGCTTTTCCTCAAGCAGCGCGGTGACGAAGTCTGTGTCGCTGGCGAGCCTGGCGCCGCCCTTCGTGGTCTTGCCGATGCAGCCTGCAATGTTGGGGAACACGTAGAACGCACCCTCGGGCATGTGGCAGGTGATGCCCTTCGCAGCCCGCAGCATGCCGACGACCTCGTCACGCCGCTTCTGGTAGTCGGCGGCGCGCTCCTTCAGCAGCTCTTGCGGCCCGTTCAACGCGGCCGTGGCGGCGGCCTGGCTGATCGTCGAGATGCCCGAACCGATCTGGCCCTGCATGTTGGTCATGGCCGCGATCATCGCGCGCGGTCCGCCGGCGAATCCGACCCGCCAGCCGGTCATCGCATAGGCCTTGGACGCGCCGTTGACGGTGAGCGTGCGGTCCTTCAGCGCCGGCTCGATCTCGGCCACGGTGCAGAATTTAGCGTCGCCGTAGGTCAGGTGCTCGTAGACGTCGTCGGCCATCACGAGCACGTGGCTGTGCTTCATCAGCACGTCGCAAATCTGGCGCATTTCGGCCGGCGAGCAGACTGCGCCCGTCGGGTTGTTGGGGAAGTTCATCACGACCCATTTGGTCTTGGCCGTGATGGCGGCCTCGAGATCGGCGGCGCGCAGCTTGAAATGGTTGTTCTCCGGACACGACACCGGCACCGGCCTCGCCCCGGCGATCACCGCCTGGTCGGCATAGGAGATCCAGCCGGGAGCGGGGATGATGACCTCGTCACCCGGGTTCACACTGGCCATCAGCGCGTCGTACATGATCTGCTTGCTGCCGTTGGAGACCATGATCTCGTCCAGCGCATAGTCGAGATTGTTGTCGCGCTTGAACTTGGCGCGAATCGCTTCCTTGAGCGGCTTCACGCCGTCCTGCGGCGGATACTTGGTGTCGCCGGCCAGCGCCGCCTTGTGCGCGGCCTCGATGGCGTGCGCGGGCGTGGGGAAATCGGGTTCGCCGGACGACAGGCCCACGATCTTCACGCCCTGGGCGCGCAAATCGCGCACCTTGCGCGTCATTGCGGCCGAGGCCGACACTTTCACATTCCTGAGACGCTCGGCGACTTCGAACATGATTTCCTCGGGCCCTTGCTCTCTTTACTTTCGAATGGTGAGGGCGATGCCGCCCAGGATCGCCAACGACGCGAGCAGCAGCCGGGCGGTGATCGGTTCGGCGAGTAGCATCACGCCCCCCAGCGCGGCAATGGCCGGCACGCAAAGCTGTATTGTGGCGGCCGACGTGGCGGAAAGCGCCGGAAGTGCTGCGTACCACAGCACGTAGCCCAGGCCCGAGGTCACGGCGCCCGATACCAAGGCATAGAACAGGCCCATCGGATCTGAACTGGCCTGCGTTGCGGCCGCCAGACTGATGACGGCGGCAAAGGGCACGGCTCGGATGAAATTGCCGCCGGTGGCCGCGGTCGCGTCGCCGGCGCTGCGGCCCAGCAGGGAATAGATGCCCCAGGCGAGACCCGCCGCCAGCATGAGTCCCGCCGCTACGGGAGGGGGAGCCGAGAGGCCTGGCAGCAGCAGCCAGACGAGGCCCGCGATCGCTATCAGCACGCCGACCAGGCGCAAGCCCTTGAGCCGTTCACCGGAGAACAGCCCATAGGCCGTCATGGTGAGTTGCACGGCGCCGAACAGCAGCAGCGCGCCGGTCGCGGCGGTGAGATCCCGATAGGCGAAGGAGAAGCAGGCCGCGTAGGCGAACAGCATGGCGGCCATCGGCCAGCTGCCCGCGGCCATCGGCCGTTGCCCGCGCGAGCGCAACAGGATCGCCAGCACGAGCGCGCCGGAGGCGAGGCGGATCGATGTGAAGGTCGCGGCATCGATCGACGTGTCGCGCAAGGCGACGCGACAGAGCAGCGAGTTGCTTGCGAAGGCCAGCATCGCAAACACCGTCAGGAGAGCGGTACGCGCCGCTGCGCCCTCCTGAACCATCTCAGTTCGCCAGCCCGTAGAGCTTCATCGCGTTGTCGCGCGTGATCTTGCGCTTGGTCTCGGCAGAGACCTGGGTCAGTTCCTTGCTCAGGAACTCCTGGCTGTCCGGCCAGATGCCGTCGGGGTGCGGGTAGTCCGAGCCCCACATGACGTTGTCCTCGCCGAGATGGCGGAGAAGCTCGATGCCGACCGGGTCCGTCTGGTAAGTGGCGTAGAACTGACGGTGCCAATACTCCGATGGCTTCATCTTGAGGTCGAGGTCCTGGAACTGATCCTCCCATTCGAGGTCCATGTGCTGCAGCACATAGGGGATCCAGCCGAGCCCGGCCTCTCCGATCACGATCTTGAGATTGGGGTAGCGCGCCGGAGCGCCGGAATAGATCAGCGACATCAGCATGGTGCTCATGTGCATCTGGAAGCCTGTGATATGTGTGGCGAAGATCCGGCGCTGCACTTCGGGCGTGAACTTCGTGACGTCGGGCGAGCGGCCGCCGATCGTGTGGAAGTGCAGCGGGATGCCGGTCTCGTGGCCGAACTTCCACAGCGGCTCCCAGAACGGATCCCAGAGCGGCGTCATGTCGGGGCGGTTGGCGATGTCGAGGCCCTTCACGCCGCGCTTGGCGCAGCGCATCGCCTCGGCAACCGACTCTTCCATGTCGTAATTCGGGATGTTGGCCAGGCCGACCAGCCGGTCGGGCGCCTGCTTGCAGAAATCGTGGAGCCAGTCGTTGTAGATGCGCAGCATCACGATCGCGGCTTCCGGGTCGTTCAGCCGGCCGCTCGATCCCAGCACGCCGTAGAGCACCTCGGCCTGTACGCCGTCGCGGTCCTGGTCCTTGAGGCGATGATCGACCTCGGTCAGGCGGCGGATGCCCTTCTTGCCGTCGTCGTACAATCCGGTCGAGGCCATGCGGTCGGATCGATGGATGACGCCCGGCACGTATTCGCGTCCCGCCGAGCCCATGCCATTCACGAGTCCGAACTTCGCGCCCTTGAGGCTCGTCCATTCCGGTCCCTTGGGACCATCGACGACATGGGGCATGCGCTCCTTCATCGAAGCGGGCGCGTTGCTGGTGAAGAGATCGGGTGGCAGCCAGATCAGGTCGATATGTCCATCCGCTGAAATGACGTCGTACTTCATCGCGCGATCCTCCTGACGCCCCATTCCTCTGGACTCATCCATCTTCTAGAGTGCGCCGCCTGCACGTCTGTCGCAATGGGATGACAATGAACGAGACCAAGTGGCTTGCCGACTTTGCGTCCGCGCTGAAGCGTGGCGATACCGATGCTGCAACAGCGCTGTTTGCCGACGAATGCTACTGGCGCGATCTCGTCGCGTTCACGTGGAACATCGCGACGCTCGAGAGCCGCTCTGCGATTGCTGACAT
The DNA here is from genome assembly GCA_013205335.1 of Rhodospirillales bacterium. Lineage (GTDB taxonomy): Bacteria > Pseudomonadota > Alphaproteobacteria > Reyranellales > Reyranellaceae > Reyranella. Next base: position 1,769 of record JABMNB010000565.1, on the reverse strand, counting down.
GCTCAAGGCTTGCCTTGCCGATGTGCGGCCGGACTCGTTCGCGCTGCAGGGGCGGCCCGGCTGGTTCACTTTCGAGACTGCACAGGGCCGCGGCAGGGGCCATTTCCGCCTGAAGGACGGCAAGGCGTGGACTTTCTTTACCGCACTGATGGAGCTCAAGGGGTTCGAGGAGAAGAAAGGTCCGTCGCGCGAAGCCGGCACGCAACATGGCGCGATCCGGAACCGCGTGACGTGGACCGATCGTCGTCGCGCCGATGCCAACGAGCTGGGCCACGAGCGGCAGCCCTATGTGCTGGTGATCGGTGGCGGGCAGGGCGGCATCGGCCTCGGCGCGCGCCTCAAGCGGCTCGGCATTCCGGCGCTGATCGTGGACCGCAACCCCCGCCCGGGCGACGCCTGGCGCAACCGGTACAAGTCGCTCTGCCTGCACGATCCGGTCTGGTACGATCATCTTCCGTACCTGCCGTTCCCCGATCACTGGCCGGTCTACACGCCCAAGGACAAGATGGGCGACTGGCTGGAATCCTACACGAAGATCATGGAACTCGATTACTGGCCGTCGACGATCTGCAAGAGCGCGTCGTTCGATGAGGCGAAAGGCGAGTGGACCGTCGTCGTCGAGCGCGACGGCAAGCCGGTGACGCTGACGCCCAGGCAGCTGGTGATCGCGACCGGCATGTCGGGCTTCCCGGAGATCCCGAACTTTCCCGGCGCCGAGCACTTCAGGGGCGTGCAGCATCACTCCAGCCGCCATGGCGGCGGTGAGGGTTGGGGCGGCAAGAAATGCGTCGTCGTGGGCTCGAACAATTCCGCGCACGATATCGCCGCCGACCTGTGGGAGCACGGCGCCGACGTCACCCTCCTGCAGCGCTCGCCCACGCTGGTCGTGCGCGCCGAGACGCTGGCGCGCAATCGTCCGCTCTATTCGGAGGAGGCAGTGGCCTCGGGCATCACCACCGAGATCGCCGACCTGACCACGGCATCAATGCCCTATGGCGCCCTGCCCAAGGTCATGAAGCCCGTGGTCGAGCAGATCCGGCGCGACGATGCGGATTTCTATGCGCGTCTCGAAAAGGCCGGCTTCAAGCTCACCTTCGGCGAGGACGGGACCGGCATCGGGCCGATGTATCTGCGCCGTGGTTCGGGCTACTACATCGAGGTCGGCGCGTCGGAGCTGGTCGCCGACGGCCGCGTCAAGCTCAAGTCGGGCGTCGAGGTCGAGCGCCTGACCGGGAATTCCGTGGTCCTGAACGACGGAACCGAGCTCGAGGCCGATCTCGTCGTCTATGCCACGGGCTACGGCTCGATGAACCAGTGGGCGGCCGAACTGATCTCGCCCGAGGTCGCCGACAAAGTGGGCAAGTGCTGGGGCCTGGGTTCCGGCACCGCCAAGGATCCCGGCCCCTGGGAGGGCGAACTGCGCAATATGTGGAAGCCGACGGCGCAGGAGAACCTGTGGTTCCACGGCGGCAACCTGATGCAATCCCGCCTCTACTCGATCTTCCTGTCGCTCCAGCTGAAGGCGCGCATGGAGGGCCTCCCCACCCCGGTCTATGGCCAGCCGCCGGTGCATCACAAGGCATGAGATCGGACGGGGACGCCGGGCCGACTCGCAACGTAGACTGGGGACGCATGCACCGTTCCGCCCGCCGCCTCGTCCTGTCTCTCGCCTTCCTGCTGGTCGCGTCGGGCTGCTCTTTCAACATGGGCGAACCCAACCTGCCGAAGACCGACTTCCGCGCGGACCTGAGCGGTGCGCGCGAGGTGCC
>JABMNB010000564.1 GCA_013205335.1 Rhodospirillales bacterium | reverse complement strand
ATCGTCGTTGCGGATGACGCCCGTGGCCGAGGCCGTGCCGAGGCTGGTGCCCAGGCCGGGGTCCGACAGGGTGACGATGAAGCTCTCGTCGCCTTCGAGCTGGGTGTCGCCGGCGACGTGGAGGGTGATGGTCTTGGAAGTCTCGCCGATCCCCAGCGTGACCGTGCCGGACGGCAGCGTGCCGCCGGCGAAATCGACGCCGTTCACCGCCGGTCCGCTCACCGCCCAGGTGGCGGCGGCCGGCCGGCTGGTATCGCCGGTGCGTGTGACGGTGAAGGTGAAAGCCGTGCTGCCCGACTGGCCTTCCGCCGCGTCGGCGCTGGCTGCCGCGATCGACAGAGATGCATCGTCGTTGACGATCGTGCCCGTCGCGCTGCCGTCGAGGATCGACGCGCCCTCCGACGGATCGGACAGGGTGACGGTGAAGGTCTCGTTGCCCTCGACGATCGTATCGCCGGCGACGGCGACGAGGATGTTTTGCTGCATCACCCCGGGCGCGAAGGTGAGGATGCCGCTTTGGGCGACGTAGTCCTGCCCGGCGAGCGCGGTGCCGCTCGCGGTCGTGTAATGGACGGTGACGGTCGAGGTGGAAGCCTCGGTCAGGAAGACCGGAATGCTGACATAGGCGGGATCGCCGCCGTCGCCCTCGTCGATCGACGCGTCGCCGGCGGTGACGCCTACCGTCGGCGTGCCGTTGCGCACTGAGAATACGAAGGTGCCGGGAGCGCCGACGTTGCTGGCGCTCTCCAGCGCGAGCAGATTCGCCTGGTTGCCGGATTGCGGAAGCTCGAAGTATTCGACGCCGTTTCCGGCGCTGTAGCCGGCCCTGGCCGGCGTGCCACCCAGGCCGTTGCTGCCGCCGGACGCGTTGCCGGTGGTCCAGTCGACGTTCTCGTAACGGAAGGTGATGTCGAAGTCGCCTTCCGCGTTGATCTGTTGGATGCTGAGCTGGAAGGCGTTCAGCTTGTTGGTCTGGCTGCTGAAGTACCCGACATCGTCCCAGGTGGCGGTGAAGGTCTTGGTGACGGAGTCGAGATCGTACCAGAGCAGGTTCGTGCCGGTCGACGTGCCGCCAGGCGTCGGCGCGACGGCGCCGCCGCGCGTGTCGATGTCGGTCCAGTAGGCGGCGATGATGGGATTGCTGGTCGATCCTGTGATCGAACTCGGCGTGAAGCTGCTGGAGGCCGTGTTGAAGGTCACGCTGCCGTTATTGTTGAGATAGAAGCCCGTGTAATAGCGGCCGAAGTAGTTGATGCCTTGCGTGCCGAAGATCGGAGTAAGGTCGATGAACCCCGTCGAACCATCGTCATTGGCTGGGAGCGAGAACTCACCGAAGCCGGCGGTACCGCCCAGATTACCCACCAGCGCTGTCATGACAGCCTCCCAAACGGTCTGCCTGAACCCTTCTCAGAGGTCCGGACGACTTAGCGATCGGCAGATTCTCTCCGGCCGGCGCATAACCTAATGGGAGGGGCGCCGGATGGCAACGGAACCGCTCGTCGGTCAGCATGCTGCGCATGCCGGGGCCCCAAGCGCCCTGAAGCTCGCGCGGCAAGCAGGCAGCTGGTTCCGCCGCCCGCGAGCCCGCCGGCGGGGAGTGCAATCCCATCGCTCAATCGTGTCACGCAGGCAGATTTAGGGGCCCGGCGACCGTCGTCAAAGATGAGCCGGTCCTGGCGTCGTGCGGCGGGATGGCCGGCGCTCAAGCCGCTGGTGACGCAGCGGCGCGCATGACCCCCTGCGTGGGGGAGGGGGAGCACCGTGCGCTTTCTGAATCGCAAGCTTTGGCCGGGCGTGCAGCCGGCGGCGCAGGGCCGGCTGTCGCGGCTGGTCGCGCAGACTGCGGTCGATCCTGACCTGCGGGCCCGTGAAATCAGCGGCCTGCCGGATGCCACACGCAGCTATGCCATCTTCTTCGTCGCGCGCTCGGGCAGCACCTCGCTGGCAGCCCGCCCGGCCGAGGTCGTCGGCATTGTGCGCCGCCAAGTGTTCGGCACCGACGCGCCAGGCGAGGCCGAGGTGAAGCCCAGCAACATCGAGAAATTCGGCGATTCGCGCAATCAGGCGTTCGAGGAGCGGTTCCGCCGCGACGAAGTCTTGCTCGTCCATCGGCTCGAAACCGAACGCCCGCCACTGCATTCCGCCTCGTT
>JABMNB010000563.1 GCA_013205335.1 Rhodospirillales bacterium | reverse complement strand
CAGCCAGGCGAGGGCCGCCTGGGCCGGGGTGCAGCCCTTTTCCCTGGCGATCGTCTTCAGCCGATCCACGATTTCCCAGTCACACGTCCGATAGGTGCCGTCCTTGACGACCGTATCGTTCTTCGCCCGCTCGGTGGTCCCGCCGCCGTCCTTGCTGCGGTTGCCCGCGAGGAAGCCGCGCGCCAGCGGCGAATAGGGGATGAGGCCGACACCCTGCTCGTGGCAGAGCCGGTTCATCTCATGCTCTTCCTCGCGCTGGATCAGGTTGTAGAGGTTCTGCATCGCAATCGGCCGGGCGTAACCCTTCCAGTCGGCAACCATGACCATCTGCGCGAACTTGTAGGCAGGCATGGTCGAGCCGCCGATGTAGCGGACCTTGCCCGAGCGCACGATCTGGTCGAGCGAGTACATCGTCTCCTCGACGGGCGTGTGCGGATCGAGACGATGCACCTGATAGAGGTCGATGTAGTCGGTCTGCAGCCGCTTGAGCTGGGCGTCGACCGAGGCCATCAGGTGCTTGCGGCCGGTGCCGACGTCGTTCTGGTTCTCGCTCATGCGGATGCCGACCTTGGTGGACAGCACGAAGTCCTCACGCCGCGTCATCTTCATGAGCGTGGCGCCAATGATTTCCTCGGAGCGGCCGAAATTGTAGGTGTCGGCGGTATCGAAGAATGTGATGCCGACGTCGAGCGCGCGCTTGAAGTAGGCCGGTGCTTCCGACTCGTCGAACTTGCCCCAGCCGCGCCGGCCCTTAGCGCCCCACGAATTCCCGCCGAGACAGATCCGGCTCACGATCAGGCCCGAGCGGCCAAGCGGTCCATACTTCATCGATATCCCCTCAAAAAGCTGCGGCACCGGTCGCTTCCGACCGATGCCGCATATCCACACTCCGCCTTTGTGCGGGCTCCTAGCCCAGCACTTCCTTGTTCACGCAGTTCGCCGCGTTGGGCTTTCCGTCGAACACGCTCAGGATGTTCTCGATGGCGGTGACGGCCATGCGGTCGCTCGCCTCCTTGGTGACTCCCGCCATGTGCGGGCTGAAGATGACGTTCTCCAGGGTGAACAGCTTGTTCGCCGGATCCGGCGGCTCCTTGTCGAGCACGTCGAGACCGGCGCCGCGCAGCTTGCCGGTGCTCAGCGCCTCGAACAGCGCATCCTCGTTCACGATGCCGCCGCGCGCGGTGTTCACCAGGAACGCTTCGGGCTTCATGAGGCCCAGCGTCTCTTTGTTGAAAAGGTTGATCGTTTCGGGTGCCTTGGGGCAATGGATCGACACGAAATCGACCCTGGGCAGGATCGCCTTGAGGTCGGTCACCTTGGTGGCGCCGGCCTTCTCGATGTCGGCTGCGGAGATGTGCGGGTCGAGTACGGAAACCTCCATGTCGAAGGCGACGCAGCGCTTGACCGTGCGCGAGCCGATGCGGCCCATGCCGACGACCAGGATGCTCTTGCCGGAGAGATCGGCCGGCAGGTCGGAGAGGCGCTGGCCCCAGCCCTTTTCACGCACGAAGCGGTCGTACTTCTTCACCAGGCGCGCCGAAGCCAGCAGCATGTACATCGCATGCTCGGCCACGGAAACCGAGTTGGCGGTGCCGGTGGTCATCAGCGGGATCTTGCGCTTGTTGAGCGCCGGGATCTCGACGGCATCGAAGCCGACGCCGAGACGGGCCACCACCATCATGCCGGGTGCCACGTCGAGCTCGGCCTGGCGGAACGGCGTGGCGCCCAAGGTCACCGCATTGGCGTCCGCGAGCTTCGGATGCAGCGACGGCACCGTGTCGTCGGTCAGGATCTCGTAGTCGACATCGTCGCGCGCCTTGAGGACGGCAATTCCCGCCTCCGGCATACGGCCGACGATCAACACCTTCTTGCGGTTCTTGCCTGTATTCGGACCCGTATTCATCGTTTCCCCTGCGATCTTGTGATGCAACCACGCCCTTTCCGGGCGCCGTGAACGATCCTAGAGGCCGGCGCCAGGGGAGGCTAGGGCAAGTAATCAGGGCAAGAAATTCAGGGGAAGCCGGGTGGTCGACTTGATTTCTTCCATCGCGAACATCGAGGTCACGTCGGACAGTTCGATCTTGGCGATCAGGCGCTTGTAGAACGCGTCGTAGGCCTCGATGTCGGGCAGCGCGAGGCGGATCAGGTAGTCGATTTCACCACTCATGCGATAGCAATCCATGACCTCGGGGAACGAGGCGATGGCTTTGGCGAAGCGGGTCAGCCACTGGGCGCTGTGCTGCGCCGTGCGCACCGCCACGAATACGGTGACGCCGGCATTGACCGCCTTGCGGTCGAGCAAGGCCACGCGGGAGCGCACGATGCCCTCCTCCTGCAAGCGGTTGATACGTCGCCAGCAGGGAGTCGTCGACAGGCCGACGCGCTTCGCAACTTCGGCCAGCGGCATGTCCGAATTATCCTGGAGGCAATCCAGAATCTTCTTGTCAAAGGAATCCAGTGCGAATTTTCCGGCCATTGGCTTCCCTGGAGAATTAGATTCTCAAGTTTGGCTGAACCGGCGCAAAGGTAGCAAGCTGTTTCCACCCCCGGTCGCTACAATTCACTTCATGATCCGTCGTTTCACTGAACATCCCACCTCGGTCAACGAGACCTACTTCCAGCATATGGGCATGGCCTTCGGGTTCGGCGCCAAGATGTTGGTTGGCTCGCTCGCCTGTTTCATGCACGGTCTCTTCCCATGGGTATGCCTGACCCGCGGAAGCGACACGGTCCGCACGCTTCATCACCGCATGGTGAGCCATCGCGTGGTGCGTCCGGCAAAGGACGACGCCACGGCCGTCGCGGCGGGCGACTAGCGCCGCTCTCCAGCTTCTTTGGTCTGCTCGTCGCGACGTTTCTCGTTGCGTCATCTACCGTTGCGGCGCGTCCCGCCTCGGCACAGGACCGCGCCATGGTGCCCTTCGCCGTGGACGGCGAGCAGGTCAAGCTCGCCACCATCACTTACAAGCCGGCCGGCAACGGCCCCTTCCCGACGCTGATCTTCCATCACGGCTCGACCGGTCGCGGTAACGACCCGGCGGCCTTTGCGCGGCCGCACGAGCCGACCGCGCTCATCCAGTGGTTCACCGACCGCGGCTGGGCAGTCATCCTGCCGTCGCGTCGTGGGCGCGGCGGATCGGAAGGCCTCTACGACGAGGGATTCGGGGTGAATCGCGCGGATGGCTACACCAGCGAGGAGACGCTCGCGCTGGCCGGCGCGGACCGCGCCTTGCGCGACATCGACGCGATCACGCCGCTACTGCTTGCCCAGCCGTTCGTCGATCGTGGTCGCGTGGCGATCGGCGGCCTGTCGCGCGGCGGCATCCTCAGCATTGCCTGGACGGGCCGCCACCCCACCGTGGCGCGCGCCGCGATCAATTTCGTCGGCGGCTGGACGTCCGATCGCCGCTCGACGGCGACCTCGATCAACCAGAACCTGTTCAGGCGCGGTGTCCCCTTCGGTCGTCCATCGATCTGGCTGTATGGCGAGAACGATCCCTTCTATGGGCTTGCCCACTCGCGCGCGAATTTTGCCGCTTTCAAGGCGGCCGGCGGCAACGGCACGTTCCATGAATATGCGCCGCCTTCTGGTCTCAACGGCCACCAGATAAATGTCGCACCAACCCTGTGGACTTCGACGATGGAAACCTATCTCGTAGAGAGAGGCTTCCCCGCACGCCGCCAATAGAGTCCGCAACCCCTTGGCGTCGTGTTACGTTTCCCGAGTGGGGGAGCGAACAGAAGCGGAGGGCTCGAATGGAAACACCCGTACGGATCAGCTACCAGGGCGGCACGCCCAGCGAAGCGCTGAACACTCTCATCTCCGAACATGTCGAGACGCTCGAAAAGCTTCATGGCCGGCTCACGTCCTGCCAGGTCGTGGTGCGGGTCCCCGAGCGCCATCACCGCACGAGCAACCTGTTCAGCATCAACATACACATCGCCCTGCCCGGCCATATCGACGTGAACATCGATCACATGTCGCACGACGATGAGCGCTTCTCCGATCCGACCTTCGCGGTGAACGACGCGTTCCGCCGGGCCAAGCGCCAGATCAAGGAACGGGCGCGCAAACAGCGGGGCGAGGTCAAGACCCTGCATGAGCGCATCGACCGCACCCTGGATCGACCAGAGGGCTAACGCCCCCGGGGGTCCAGAGAGCTAGCGCCGGCGCGGCACGCCCTTCTCGGCCAGGCGCTCGCGCAACAGGAAGATGCGATCGCCGCCCCAGAAAATCTCGCCGTCGAAGACGAAGCTCGGCACGCCGAAGACGCCCGAGGCCTCGGCCTCGGTGCGGAGAGCATCGTGCCGGGCACCGCCTTCGCCGTCGAGGAAGGAGGCAAAGCCTCCGGGAGCGCCGGCCTGTTCCAGCACGGCGCTCACCGCCTCGACGCTTTCGGGATCGAGATCCCGCCGCCAGAAACGGTCGAAGGCGAGGTCGTTGTAGGCGCGGAACACGCCATGCTCCTGCGCATACAGCATGCCGGCATTCATCGGCCGCGCATAATAGACCCTCTTCGGCCCCATCAGGGTCAGGCCCTGCTTGTTGGCGAAGCGACGGGCATCCATGTAGGCATAGCGCACCCGGCGCCAGCGATGCGGATCGCGCTGCTCGACGGAGCCCTGGAACGAGGCGATGTCGAGCGTGTAGGGCCGCCACTCGAGGTCGATCTCATAGTCGGCCTCCAGCTCGTAGGCCCACGCCTTCGCGACGAAGGCGTAGGGGCTCACATAGTCGCTCCACAGGACGACCTTGGCGCGATCGGTCACGGTGCGTGCCGCTCCCGTCGCCACAGCCACCAGAAGGCGCCGCCGACCGCGACGACCATCAACGTGCCGACCAAGAGCAACATCGCGGAGTCCTGGATCCAGGCCACGGCCGGCACCGACACCGCGAGGAAAAGCCCGACCAGGCAGATGCGCCAGACCCGCGCGTGGACGCCCGCCACGAAAGTGCCGAGCGCGAGCAGGATCAACAGCGCAAGGCTGGTCGCATTGTCGTTCACCACGCCGCGCACCTCGGGGAGGAACATCAGCCACATCGCCGCCAGGAAGGCGAGCCAGTGGAGCGCCTGTGTCACGATGAGCCGCAGGTGATCGGCTGTCTTAGCGACTTCCCGCCACCCCGACATCACGCAGGCGAGGCCGTAGATCGGCGCCAACACCATCCAGTAGGCATAGGTCGT
>JABMNB010000562.1 GCA_013205335.1 Rhodospirillales bacterium | reverse complement strand
TTCAGGATCTTATTGAGCGCGTGGCCGATATGGAGGTTGCCGTTGGCGTAGGGAGGGCCGTCGTGCAGCACGAACTTCGGGCGGCCCCTGCTATCGGCCCGCAGCCGGTCCCACAGCTTCATGTCGGCCCAGCGCTTCAGAAGCTCGGGCTCCTTCTTCGCCAGACCCGCGCGCATGGGGAAATCGGTCTTCGGCAGGAAAACGCTTGATTTATAATCAGTTGTCACAGGAAACTCAGCACAGGAGGGAGCAAATTCTAGCCACCCGCCGGGTGGCCGCTGGCAGGCATGATGACCCGGCCGCGGTCAGCGGACCGGGCGGGTAATTCGCTCCTGGAAAGCCCTGATGAACATAGGGCGCGCAATCTAGGGATGGGGGTCGGGGGGGTCAAGCTTACCCCTCCGACGCTCCCGGCCCGCCATTCGGCTGCTGCAAGAGGCTAAAGCCTCTTCTTCTTTGCAGCTTTCTTCTTCGTGGCTTTCTTCTTGGCGGCCTTCTTTTTCGCCGTCTTCTTTCCCCCGCGCTTTCCGCTCGTAGCAGGATCGACCGCAGGATCGGGAATGTCCTCAACAGGAGGGTCCTGCCCTGATGAAGGCGGCTCGTTTTCGTCGTCCGTCCCATGCTCGATCGTCTGCAGGACAATCACCTGAATATAGGCCGCGGGATCCCCTTCTTTAGGAGCCTGAATCGTGACCGCACTCACGCGAACATCGGGCCCCTCGATCGCAACAAAATTCATCGCCCGGCAATGAACGTCATTAATTGCATCGAGCATGATCGCGATGATGTCATCCGCGACCATCGATCCGGTTCCGGTCGCGGCATTCGGCTGGCTATGCAGCCATCTCAAGAAACCATACCAGAAGCGAGCACTCCTCCTGCCGCTGGCTCCCGGACCACCCGGCCATATACGAAACAGGCGCGCAATGCGGTGAAGCTGTACGGTTCCGTTGAAGCGATCTTTCCGGGCCGTATTCCCACGAACTCTCGGCAATCCCACGTCGCCGAATTTCCAATCCAGCTTCGCGGTTAGGCGGGCGATGTTCCCGCTTGTGACCCACATTCCCATGGCTACCTCCCCATTCTTGCCAGTGAGACTTCGTTCACTTTCGCAACCATAACGCTCCGGCAAAGACTCCGCACTATGCAACTGAACGCAAAGCCTCTCGCCTCCCCAAACTGGCGTAGCGCTTCGCGAGCCGCCCGCCAAAAGCCTTTGGCAGTCCGACTGAAGCCGCCCACTCGTCTGCGCGCTCCTCCGAGCTAATCCAAGGAAACTGAGCATGAAATGGCCAGCCAGCAAGATGGTGGCCAGTTTCATGCGCCAGTACCCACGCGATCCCGGCAACCGACATGGCCCTATGGCGTGCAAGACCACCGTACAGGCGGACCCGTTTCTGGCCCTCCTCGACGAAAGCTTGCGCGTTACACGTCCGCGAGGACCATAGGATATCGTAGTCGATCTCGGGAAAAGCCTTCCTGAACTGCTCGACCACCCCTTCGACGCGATGCTTCAGGGCATCAGAGGGGGGACTCATTAGCCTAATCGGAGTAGGTTTCCCGAGGAGCATGAATCGAGGCTAGCGAAATCAATGCGCTGTTCAAGCTGCGCCATGGACAACGCGCCGGATGCCAAATTCTGCGTCGATTGCGGCGTGGCGCTGGGACGGATTTGCCCCAACTGCGCCAGTCCCAGTCCTGCGAACGCACGCTTCTGCACCCAGTGCGGTATAGGGTTGGCCGACACTCGCGCCACCGAGCCCGCGCCACCGGTCGCCGACGCCGAGCTTAAGCAGATCACGGTGTTGTTTGCCGACGTCTCCGGCTCGACGACGCTGATCGAATCGCTGGATCCCGAGGAGGCGGCCAGTCGCCTGGCACCCGCAATCGAAGCCATGCGCGAGGCCGTGCGCCGCTTCGAGGGCTCGGTCGTAAAGGTCCAGGGCGACGGCGTGATGGCGTTCTTCGGGGCACCTACGCCCCAAGAGGATCACGCGGTGCGCGCCTGCTGCGCCGCACTCGCGATGCAGGCCGCGGTAAAGGCGCTGCCCGGCGAGTCGTTGCCGATCCGGGTCGGCGTTCATTCCGGCGAAGTGCTGGCGCGCACGATCACGACTGATCTCTCCAAGACTTTCGACGCGACCGGCATCACTGTCCATGTCGCGAGCCGCCTCGAACATCTGGCGCCCACGGGCGGCGTGGCCCTCTCGCCGGCCACCCTGCGGGGCGCCCGGCAATTCATCTCCGTCGAATCGATGGGCGAGCAGACGATACGGGGCCTCACCGCGCCGATGGAGGTCTTCCTGCTGACCGGGCTGCGGCGCGGGCGGACCAGCCAGCGGTTCAGCGCCGAGCGCGATCGCTCGGGCTTCGTCGGCCGCGATCACGAACTCGATCTGCTCGCTCGCGGACTTGAGCGCGCAACCGAAGGCGACGGCTGCGCCATCGGACTGGTGGCGGAGGCCGGAGTCGGGAAAAGCCGCCTGTGCTATGAATTCGCCGAACGCTGCCGCGCCGCCGACGTACGCGTCCTTGAAGGCCGCGCGCTCGCCCACAGCCGGGCGACGCCGTTCGAGCCGGTCATCGATATCATGAAGGCGTTCTTCGATATTGCGCCGGACGATCCTGCCGCGCGCGCAAGAGAAAAGATCACGACGGCGCTCGACCAGTTCGGCCCGGAGATGGCGGCCGAGTTGTCTTTGCTCCTCGACTTCCTGGGTCTCAACGAGCCGGGGGCACCGCACGAGAAGCTCGATCCTGCCGCCCGGCGCGAGCGGCTCAACATCCTGCTTCGCCGACTGGTGCGCAGTGCGAGTCGTAACGCCCCCGCAGTACTGCTGGTCGAGGATCTTCATTTTCTCGACAGTGGCAGCGAATCGCTGCTTGAGGTGCTGGCGGAGACCCTGACTGGCACGCGCATCCTGCTGCTCGTCAACTTCCGCCCCGGCTACACCGCACCGTGGATGAAGGTCGAGCACTACGAACAGATTTCGCTGACGCCGCTCCGCCAGAGTGCGGCCGACGCGCTGACGCTGCACCTACTGGGCGACGACGAAACCGTAAAGCCGCTGCTGCCGCTGATCGCCGATCGCGCGCGCGGCAACCCGTTCTTCATCGAAGAGTTGGTGCGAAAATTTGATGAGAGTGGCCACCTTGCCGGAAGCCTGGGCGCCTATCACCTGCTGCGCGCGCCGGACATGAAGCTGATCCCCGATGACGTGCAGGCGATCGTGAGCGCGCGCGTCGATAGCCGTCCCGAACTGGAGCGCACTCTCCTGCAAACTGCCGCCGTGATCGGCAGGGAGTTCGCCGTCCCGGTGCTGGAGCATGTGACGGGGATAGCGTCGAACCTGCTCGCCACGGCCCTCCATCGCCTGTCGACCGCCGGCCTCGTTTATGAAACGGGCGGGCCTGTGTCGGGCGGCTTCGCTTTCAAGCATCCGATGGTGCAGGAGGTCGTCTATCGCTCGCTGGTCTCCGACCGCCGGCGCTCCCTGCACGGGTCGATCGCCAAGGACCTCGAGACGAGCCTGCCCGATCCCAACGGTTCACAGGCCGGCTTCATCGCCTATCATCTGGAGGAAGCGGGCAATGCCGCGATGGCCGCCTCCTACAACATGAAAGCCGCGATGTGGCACGGCACCCGCGACCCGGGGCAGGCACTCGATGCCTGGAAGCGGGTGCGGCGTCTGCTGGTCGGGCTCGACCTAGAGGGCGCGGCGCGCTATCCGCTGCTGATGGCGAGCGGCCAAATCGTCAACTTCGCCTGGCGCGAGGGCCTGACGGCGGCCGATGTCGAGCCCTACTACATCGAGGCTCTGGATATTGCCACGTCACTGGGAGACATGCGGGCAGTCACGCTGGTGACGGCTGCCTATGCCCGTTCCCTGGCGAGTTCGGGCTCGGCCACCGACTATCTCGCCAAGGTGAATGAGGCCCTTGCGCTGATCGATCCGCAGAAACATGCCGGCCTCCACATCGTGCTGACCACGATCCGGTGCCACGCCTACTGGCTGGCCGGCGACCTGCGGCACGCTCTCGAAGACAACGACACCGCGCTGGCCGGCGCGGACAAGGTGGAAGAGCAGGATCAACAGACCCTCGGATTTCGCGTACTCACCTGGATCAAGGGAATGCGCAGCAAGATTCTGGCGATGATGGGACGCTTCGACGAGGCGCGCGTCCTAGCCATGGAACTGATCGAAGGCGACGACGCCACGGTGGATGCCATGCACCGGGTCCTGGGTCACGGCACGATGACCGACATCGCCTGGGGCCAGAACGATGCTACGGTCGCGGCTCTTCATGCCACGGCAGCGCACCGCCTCGCCGAGAAAAGCGGCAACCCCTATCTTGTCGTCTACGGCCGAGCTTTTCGCGGCCTGGGACAGGCAGTTTGCGGCGAGCATTCGGAAGCGACTACGACCATTGGCGAAGCCCTGCACTTCGCGCGCGCGCACCACGCGGGGATGGAGAATGAAGCGCGTATGCTGGCAGACCTCGCCTGGGTTCAGCTTCGTGCGGGCCTCACGGACCGCGCCCTGGTGACGGCTGAAGAAGCCGCCGCGGTCGCTCGCAAGCGCGGCGCAAAAATCTGGCAGGCTTATGCCGAGTGGCTGCTGGTCGGGCCGGAGACGCCGACGTTCAGGGCGTTGTTGGCAGAAACCGGCGCCGAGTTGTTGTCAGGATTGACATCGCCGCGTCGCTGACTGGTGCCTTTTCAGAACCGTGGCGCTCAGCCAAGCAGCGTCCGCGCCGCCTCGCCGTCCGCCGCGATCTGGGCCTTCAGCGCATCGAGGCCGGTGAATTTCATTTCGGCGCGGATGAAGTCGACCAGCGCCACCCGTAGGACCTGGCCGTAGAGGTCGCCGGCGAAGTCGAACAGGTGGACCTCGAAATTCTCCTGCAGCTTGCCGAAGGTCGGGCGCTTGCCGAGGTTGGCGACGCCGTTGTGCCAAGCGCCGTCGACCAGCGCCCGCACGGCATAGACGCCGAAGCGCGGGCGCAGGTGCTCGCCCAGGGCGACGTTGGCCGTGGGAAATCCGATGGTGCGGCCGCGCTGGTCGCCCAGCTCGACGGTGCCCTCGATCTCCCAGTCATGCCCCAGCAGCCCGGCGGCCTCGCGGGCCCAGCCGTGTCGCAATGCCTCGCGGATGCGCGTCGAGGAATAGATCTCGCCTTCGTGCGTCACCGGATCGAGGACCGAGACGACGAAGCCCCGTGCCTTGCCTGCCGCCCGCAGCATCTCGACATTGCCAGTGCGCCGCGCGCCGAACGTGAAGTCGTAGCCGCACACGACATGGCGCGCGCCGAGCCCCTTCAACAGCACGTCCTCGATGAACGACGACGCCGGCAAGGCCGCGAAGGCGGCATCGAAGTGCTGGGCCAGCACCGCCTTCACGCCATGTTCGGCCAGGAGCCGCGTCTTGGCCGGCGACAGGGTGAGACGGAACGGGCCGGTGTCGGGCACGAAGAAGCCGCGCGGGTGCGGCTCGAAGGGTGAAGGCGACGACGGGCGCGGCGAACGGCGCAGCCTGCTCACGCGCATGCGCCAGCAGCGCCTGATGGCCGCGATGCACGCCGTCGAAATTGCCGAGGGCCACCAGCCCGCCCTTCCATTCGGGCGGAACCGAACGCCAGTCGTCGAACACCGGAGTCATGCCCCCGGCTCAGGCCACATCGCGCCGTGGGACCAGCACGACAGCCTCGCCGTCGATCACGACCTTGTCGCCGTTCAGACACTGGGTCTTCAGGGTCACGCTGCGGCGCTTCTCGTCGATGGCGGTGATGGTCGCCACGGCCGTTATGGTGTCGCCGATGAGGACCGGCGCCATGAAGTTCATGGTCTGGGAAATGTAGACCGCGCCCGGACCGGGCAACTTGGTGCCGACCACGGTCGAAATGAAGCTGCCGCTCAGCATTCCGTGTGCGATGCGCTGGCCGAAGCGTGTGCCGCGGGCGAAGCCGTCGTGCAGGTGGATCGGGTTGGTGTCGCCGGACACGCCGGCGAACGCCATGATATCGGCCTCCGTCACCGTCTTGCCGAACATCGCCGACATACCGGGCTTGAGGTCTTCCAGAAACAGGCCGTTCATGGCTGCGAAGGCGCTCGACACTTGTGCTTTTCTCCCCCGTTTGGCGCGTCCTCTTACCATGCGGCGGGCCCTGTGCCACAGTCCCGGTAAATGACCGTTCACACGCTGACTGAAGTCGAGAATGTTGCCCGGGTTCTGACAGAAGCGACCAGCCGCCATTTCGGCGCGACCGCGACCATCGAAGGGCTGAGTCGGCAATCGGGCGGCGCCTCGCGCCAGACCTGGAGCTTCGACGCGCTGGTGAACGGCGAGCGCCACGATCTGATCCTGCGCCGCGACCCGCCCACGCTCGGCAAGACGGAGCGCGAACGCGCCGTCGCCATCGACCGCGCCACCGAGTTCCGCGTGCTGCGCGCCGCTTTTGAGGCCGGTGTGCGCGCGCCCGAACCGCTGTTCGAACTCACCCCGCAGGACGGGCTGGGCGAGGCCTATGTGATGCGTCGCATCGGCGGCATCGCCATCGCGCGCAAGCTGCTGCGCGATGCGCCCTACGAGACGGCCCGCGGCAGGATCGCGCGCCAGCTCGGCGAGATCCTGGCGCGCATCCATGCGACCGATCCCGCCACCCTGCCGGGCCTCGCGCGCCGCGAGGCGGCCGACCATATCGCCGAGCTGCGCCGCTCGCTCGATCTGCTGGGCAGGCCGCAGCCGGTCTTCGAGCTGGCCCTGTCGTGGCTCGACCGCCGCAAGCCCGCACCGCTCGACCGGCCAGTGCTGGTGCATGGCGACTATCGCACCGGCAATTATCTCGTCGACGAGACGGGCGTGACCACGATCCTCGACTGGGAACTCGCCCATCTCGGCGACCCGGTGGAGGATCTCGGCTGGCTGTGCGTGAAGAGCTGGCGCTTCGGCGCGATCGACAGGCCGGCCGGCGGCTTCGGCAGCCGCGAGGAATTGTGGGCCGCCTACGAGCGGGCCGGCGGCGGCAAGGTCGATCCGGTCCGCGCGCACTGGTGGGAAGTCTTCGGCACCGCACACTGGGGCATCATCTGCCTCAACCAGGCCTGGAAGCATCTCTCGGGGTCGATCAAGTCGATGGAGCATGCCTCGATTGGACGTCGCGCGGTCGAGACCGAAGTCGACCTGTTGCAGCTGCTGAAGCAGGGAGCCTGACCGTGGCCCAGGACCGTCCCACCGCCGCCGAACTGCTGGCCGCCATCGCCGACTTCCTGCGCGAGGAGGCGACTCCGGCGCTCGACCGCACCGAGCCGCGGCTCGGCTTCCAGATGCGGGTCGCCGTGAACTCCCTCGCCATCCTCGAACGCGAGGTGCGTCTGGGGCCGGCCGCCGATGCGCGCGAGCACGAGCGTCTGGTCGGGCTGCTCGGCCGCGAAGCCACGCTCGAAGAATTGAACCGCGAACTGGCGCGCCAGCTGCGCACCGGCCAACGCGACGAGACTGACGTCGCCCTGATGGCCCATCTCGAAGCCACCATCGCCGACAAGATTGCCATCGCCAATCCGAAGTGGCGATGATGCTTCGGTCCCCACCGAACCATTGACCGTGGCAAGCGCGGACGGCCAAGCTTAGAGTTTGGCCATGACCACCGTGAACGCTCTCTCCGAAATTGCCGCCCTGATGGGCGATCCGGCGCGCGCCTCGATGCTGTCGCTGCTGATGGACGGCCGCGCCCACACCGCGTCGGACCTCGCGCACAACGCCGGTATCACCGCCCAGACCGCGAGCGGTCATCTCGCGCGCATGTTCGAGGCGGACCTGCTGGCCGCCCGCGCCCAGGGCCGCAACCGCTTCTACCGTCTCGCCTCGCCCGAGGTGGCGCACGCCATCGAATCGTTGATGGCGCTGGCCGGCGCACGGGCCACCCCGGCGTCCAAGAGCGCGGCGTGGCGGCGCGACCCTGATCTCCGCTTCTGCCGCACCTGCTACGACCATCTCGCCGGCCAGGTCGGTATCGCCGTCACCGATTCGCTCACCCGACAAGGCCATCTCGAACCCAGGGGGCCGCGCGACTGGCAGCTCACGTCCTCAGGCGAGCTGTTCTGCGACAAGCTCGGCGTCGATCTCGACACGGCGCGCCAGGCGAGCTCGCGCCACTTCGCTCGCCAGTGCCTCGACTGGAGCGAGCGCCGGCCGCACATCTCGGGCGCCCTGGGCGCCGCCATCGCCGACACCTTCTTCAAGCGCGGCTGGGCAGAGCGCCTGCGCCGCAGCCGCACCCTGCGCGTCACCGATTCAGGCCGCCGCGCCCTCGGCAGCCATTTCGGCGCGACGGTTTAACGAAGCCCCTCGTCATCCTGAGCGGAGCGCCGCAGGCGCGCAGTCGAAGGATCTCTTTTCGTTTCAACGGAACGTGCGTCGGCTAAGAGGTCCTTCGACTGCGCCACCCTGCGGGTGGCTCCGCTCAGGACGACGGGCTTTTTCTGGCAGTTCACAAATTAAGCAGCTCTTGACTCACCAACCCTGGAAGCGCGGCCAGGGCCTCGCGTCGCCGGCGGGCGTGACGGCGAGGTAGGCCGGGTATTGCGCGCCCGTCGCGCAGGCGTGGTTGGGCAGGATTCGGAGCCTCGCGCCGATCGGAAAACGCTCGACCATGCCGGGCTCGGCCACGCCGTCACGGCGCGCGACGATGCCATGCTCCTGGTTGGCGCCGGACACGATCAGCCCATCGATCGCGTTGCCGTCGACGTCGCACACGGCGCCGTAGCCATAGTCGATCTTCTGGCGCTGCGTGCCGCGGTCGCGGCTCATCGCCATCCAGCCGGCATCGACGATCACCCAGCCCTTCTCGGGCTGATGGCCGATCACCGTGGTCAGCACGGAGAGCGCCACGTCCTGCGGCGTGCAGACGCCGACATTGGACATCACGAGGTCGAAGAAGACGTAGACGCCGGCCCGCACCTCGGTGACGCCTTCGAGATGCTGCGCGGCGATCGCCGTGGGCGTCGAGCCGATGCTGACTTCGGGACAGGCGATGCCCGCCGCCCGCAGGCGCTCGGCGGCGCGCACGCACAACGCCCGCTCCTGTTCGGCCAGCGCCTGCAACGCCGCAGGCGTGTCGAGATCGTAGGAGCTGCCGGCGTGGGTGAGCACGCCCTTGACCGTCGCACCGCCTGCCTCGAGGGTCCTGCCGATGGCGATCAGCTCCGGCGCTTCGGGCTGCACGCCCGAGCGATGGCCGTCGGAATCGATCTCGATCATGACCTCGAAGCGCTGGTTCGCTTGCCTGCCTTTCGTCACCACCGCCTCGGCGGCCGTGATTGAATCGACGAGCAGCGTCAGTGCGCAGCCTTTGCGGATGAGCGTCAGCGCGCGATCCAGTTTGTCCGGCGCGATGCACACCGCATAGAGCACGTCGGAGAAACCCGCGGCGAAGAACTGCTCGGCCTCCTTCAGGGTCGACACCGTGATGCCGCGGGCGCCGGCCGCTTGCTGGCGATGCGCGACCTCGACGCATTTCGAGGTCTTCACATGCGGCCGCAGGCGCACCCCGAGCGAGGTCAGATGTCCCTGCAGCCGCGCGATGTTGCCCGCCATGCGGGCTTCGTCGATCAGCGCCGCCGGGGTCTCGATGTCCATCAACTTCAAGATTGCACCCTTCAGTCGAGATACTCGCCGCGCGCCTTGAGCGCCGGCACGTCCTTCTCCAGCCCCCGCGCGATCAGCGCCGTCACGGTAGCGGGCTGCAGTGCGTCCGGCGACGGCAGATCGACACCCACGGCATTCATCTGCTTCACCAGCGCCGGATCGGCCACGGCCGCCCGCAGCGCCTGGTTCAGGCGCGCCACGGCGGGCTGCGGCGTGTCCTTCGGCGCGAACAGCGCGTTCCACGAGCGGAGGTTGACGTCGTAGCCCTGGCTTGCCGCCGTCGCGACACCCGGGAGCTGCGACAGGGGCTGGTCGCTCAGCACGGCCAGCGCCTTGATCTTGCCGCCGGCGATCTGCGGCAGCGCCGTGGTCGTCTGGTCGCACATGAAATCGATGTGGCCGCCCATCAGGTCGTTCATCGCGGGCGCCACGCCGCGATACGGCACATGGGTGATGTTGAGCTTGAGCGCCGACAGCAGCACGACGCAGGCATAGTGGGAGATCGAGCCCACGCCCGCGCTGCCATAGGTCATGTCCGCCTTGTGCTTCCCGGCATAGGCGATGAATTCCTCGAGGTTGGCGACCGGGAGGGCCGCCTTGGCGACCAGCAGCAGCGGGGCCGTGCCGGCAAGACCGATCGGCGCGAAGCCCGTCAGCGGATCGTAGGGCAGCTTCTTGAAAAGGGCTGCATTGGCGACGTGCGTGCCAATCGTGCCGAAGCCGATCGTGTAGCCGTCGGGCGCGGCATTCATCAGTTTCGCCAATCCGATCGTGCCGCTTGCGCCGCCGATGTTCTCGACCACGACGGTCTGCTTGAGATCCGCCGCCATGCCCTGTGCGAGCGCGCGGGCCAGCGCATCGCTCGGGCCGCCCGCCGGGAAGGGCACGATCAGCGTGACCGGCTTGGCGGGAAAACCCTGGGCAGTGGCCGTCGTGGCCGCCAGCAGGAGCGGCGCAAGGGTGAGCAGAAGTCGGCGCAAGATCATGACAAACGTCCTTCAAACCAGGGGAGAAGATCGTCGAGCGTCGGCCGCTCGAGGGCGGCAGGCGGCGCGCCCGCGGGGCGCGCAAGGCCGACGCGGTTGTGCCAGTAGGTCCTGAGGCCGACGACCGAGGTGCCGAACAGGTCGTAGCCGGAGCCCGCGACGAAGGCCGCCTCGCCGGGCGCGACGCCCAGGGCGGCCAGCGCCTGACGGTAGGGACGCGGATCGGGCTTGTAGCATCCCGCTTCCTCGGCCGTGACGACGCAGTCCCAGTGCGTCTGCAGCCGCCCCGCCGCCTGCCGGCCGAGCCGGATCGAACAGTTGGTGACCACGCCGAGTTTCGTGCGACCGGCCAGCGCATCGAGGGCGGCCTGGGCGCCGCTCCAGGGCGGCAGTTCCAGCCAGCGCGCCTCCAGCGCATCCGCCGCGCTTTCCGGCAGCCCGGTCGCCACCGCCGCCTCGCGCACGAGCTGCTCGTACGGCACGTAGCTGCCGCAGCCATAGGTGAGCCTCAGATACTCGGCCCGCCAGGCGCGGCCGCGCTCCTCCGAGCCCGCCACGTCGTTCCACAGGGACCAGGAGTCGAGGAGTGCCGTCAGCAGGTCGAACAGGACGGCTTTGGGAAAGGTCGTCGTCATGCCGTGAACGTAGCAAGCGGCAGGCCCTTGGTGCTTAAATAATACGAATGGTTCAGTTAAGGAAAACTGAATGATCTCCCTGGCCGACCTGCAGTTCATCGAAGCACTTGCGCGGACCGGCTCGCTGAGCGGCGCGGCACGGTCGCTCAACGTCACCCCGCCGGCGCTCTCGCTGCGCCTCAAGAAGCTCGAACAGGCGCTCGGCGTCAGCCTCGTGGTACGCAGCTCGCGCCGCGTCCGCTTCACGGGCGAAGGCGAGCACCTGGTGAGCGAGGCGCAGGCGATGCTGGCCCGGATCGGCGCCCTCACCGACCTGCTGGGACGCAAGGGCGGCGCCCTTTCGGGACCGCTGCGGATCGTGGCGCCCTTCGGCTTCGGCCGGCTCCACATCGCGCCGCTCGTCGCCCGGTTCGCCGAACGGCACGAGGCGATCCGCGTGACGCTCGACCTCTCCGAACGGCCCTGGACCGACAGTGAAGACGCCGATGTCGTGGTGCATATCGGCGCGGTTCGCGATTCGACCTGGATCGCGCACGTGCTGGCGCGCAACGATCGCTGGGTCTGCGCCGCGCCCGCCTATCTCGAACGCCGCGGCACGCCGGCGGATCCGCGCGACCTGCTGCAGCACGATTGCCTCTGCGTCCGCGAAAACAACGAGGACGTCACGCTCTGGCGCCATCGCCGCGCCGGCCGCGCCGGCGCCGTGCGGGTGACGCCGACGCTCACGAGCAACGACGGCGAGGTCGTCCGCAACTGGGCTCTGGCCGGGCTCGGCATCGTGCTGCGCTCGCAGTGGGATGCGGCGCCCTTCGTGAAGCGCGGCGAGCTGAGGCGGGTGCTGGCACCGTGGTCGTTCGAGGGCGCCGACATCCTGGCGCTGGTGCCGGCGCGACGCGGCATCTCGGCCCGCGTCACGTCCTTCGTCGATTTCCTGAAATCGTCCCTCAGGTCGCGGCCGCCGGGGCGCTAGACTCTATCCGAGCGGGACGGATCACACACCCATCCTCATGCTGAGGAGCGCTCCGCAGGAGCGCGTCTCGAAGCATGGGCACGAGCACC
>JABMNB010000561.1 GCA_013205335.1 Rhodospirillales bacterium | reverse complement strand
AGGTCGACGAAGCCCATGGTCGGGCCGGTCAGGTCCATATGCATGTAGGGCTTGTTCGACTTCACGTCGAAGCGCTGGCGATAGGCGTCGATATTGTGCTTGAGCACGCGATACTCGCGGTTCGCCAGGATGACGAACACGATCGGCAGATCGTGATGCGCCGCCGTCCATAGCGCCTGGATCGAATACATCGACGAGCCGTCGCCCGACACGCAGAGGATCGGCCGCCTGGTCTGGGCGACCGCCACGCCGATGGCGCCTGCCAGGCCCTGGCCGATACCGCCGCCGCGACCGCTGTAATAGTCGCCGGGGCCTGTGAAGGTGAAGGTCTTGAAGAGATCGAGGTTGGCCGTGATCGTCTCGTCGACCACGACGACATCATGGGGCGAGCCGGCGCGGATCTCCGCCATGGCGCGCGCCATCGAGGTCGGCGTGCGCGCCCAGGCTTTCTCGACGCGCGCCTTCTGCGCCGCATCGTCGGCTGCCTTGCGCGCCTTCATCGCCTCGTTGCGCCTGGCCGCCGCGGCGACGTCGACGCCGGTGAGAGCCGCGTCCAGCGCCTCGAGCGCCGCACCGGCATCCGCCACCACGCCGGCATCGAGCGCAAAGTTGTAGGCGAGCCGCGAAGCGCCAGCCTCGATCTGCAGCAGCCTGGTGCCCGCGGCAAAGGGCGAGCCCGGCGCGTACCAGACTTCCTCGAAGAACGGACCGCCCACCATCAGCACGAGATCGTTGCCGGCCAGCTGCCTGGCGACGCCCGGCGCATCGAAGGCCAGTGTGCCGCAATAGGCGGGATGGTCGGTCGGGAACGAATTCTGGCCACGCAATCCCTCGAACCACACCGAGGCGCCGAGTTTCTCGACGAGCTTGACCAGCACCTTGTCGGCGCCGGCCCGGGCGATGTCGTCGCCCGCGACGATGGCTGGGTTCCTGGCCGCCGCCAGCAGCTTCGCCATGGCGGCGATGCCCGCGGGATCGGGGCGGGTCGCGGTGTAGGAATGGCCGGGCTTGCCGGGCGGAATGGAAGTCTCCTGCTCCATCACGTCGATCGGCAGTGCCACGAACACCGGACCGGCCGGCGCCTCGTTGGCGATCTTGAAGGCACGCTGGAGGATCGGGCCCAGCTCGTCCGCGCGCTCGACCTGCACGCTCCACTTGGTCACGGGCGCGGCGATCGACGCGAGGTCGTGGCCGAGCACGGGATCGCGCAGGCGCATGCGTGTGTCCTGCTGGCCCGCCGTCACGACCATCGGTGAATTGTTCTTCAGCGCGCTGTAGATCGCGCCGATCGCGTTGCCGAGGCCCGGTGCCACGTGAAGATTCACGAAGGCAGTCTTGCCACTGGCCTGGGCGTAGAAGTTGGCCGCCCCGGTCGCAACGCCCTCGTGCAGATGCACGATGTACTGGAGCTGCGGATAATCCGGCAGCGAATCGAGCAGCGGGCTCTCGGTCGTGCCGGGGTTGCCGAATATCCGATCGACCCCGTGATTGATCAGCGTCTCCAACAGAACCTGACGTCCGCGCATCCAATACTCTCCCTTTGACTTTCCCTGCTCCGGCCTGGCGTTCGTCTCGGTCCGGATCGGCATCTGCCTGAATAGTACCGGGGCTGAGGCGCCAGTGGCATCTGGAGTTGGCGCCGTCGGCCGTCCAATTCCTCCCCGTGATACGACAGGCCGCAGAGGCACGGCAGTTCAATCGTAAGGGCGGCCCTGCTAATGAAATGCGTGGAGGGTCAGAAGCAAGGCATGGACAGCGTTGTCGAGCGGCATTCGGCGGGCCTGGACGAACTCGAGACGGTGGCGCGCCACGACCTGGCGCGGTTGAACTATCCGCCCGCCAACTGGGTGCCGGAAAAGACCGGCCCGGACGGCCGCCGCGTGCTCGACGTGCTGGTCGTCGGCGCCGGGATGTGCGGCCAGACCGTCGGCTGGGGCCTGATGCGCGAGGGGATCCGCAACATCCGCGTGATCGAGCGCAACCGCCATGGTCACGAAGGCCCGTGGAACACCACGGCGCGCATGCCGACCCTGCGCTCGCCCAAGCATCTCACCGGCCCCGATCTCGGCGTGCCGTCTCTCACCTTCCGCGCCTGGTACGAGGCGCAGCATGGCGCCGAGGGCTGGGAGAAGCTCTACAAGATCCCGCGCCTCGACTGGCTCTCCTACTTGCTGTGGGTACGCCAGGTCGTCGATCTCCCGGTCGAGAATGGCGTCTCGCTGCTCAACGTCGAAGCCGCCGGCGAGCTCCTGCAGGCGAGCCTTTCGACGGGCGAGACAATCCCCGTGCGCAAGATAGTGCTGGCCAACGGACGCGACGGCTCGGGCGGCTTCCGCTGGCCGTCGCTGCCGTCGTTCGATTCCACGGATCCCGCCCGCGCCGGCCGCGTCTACCACACGCTCGAAGAGATCGATTTCACGCAGCTCAAGGGCAAGCGCCTCGGCATTCTGGGCGTGCTCGCGACGGCGATCGACAATGCCTGCACGGCGCTGGAGGCTGGTGCGCGCGAGGCGATCTGCTACGCGCGGCGGCCGCACCTGCCGCAGGTCAACAAGTCGAAGGGCGTGTCCTTCCCCGGCTTCCAGCGCGGCCAGGGCATGCTGGACGACGACTGGCGCTGGAAGATCTACACCTACATGCTGGCTGCCGGCTCGCCGCCGCCGCACGAATCGGTGCTGCGGGCGCAGAAGTTGCCGGGCTTCGCCTTTCGCTTCGCCGAGCCGTGGCTGGACATGGTCGTCGATGCCGACGGCGTCACGGTGAAGACCGCGAAGACCACGGAACGCTTCGACGCGGTGCTGATCGGCACCGGCTTCGACATCGATCTCTCGCGCCGACCCGAACTCGCTTCGTTTGCAACCAACGTCACCTTGTGGGCCGACCGACGCACGCCCGACGAGGCAAAAGCCGACGCCGAGGCCGCGCGCTATCCCTATCTCGGCCCGGGCTTCGAGCTGATCGAGAAGGTGCCGGGGCCCACACCGCACATGGGCGACATTCACCTGTTCAACTGGGGCAGCATCCTGAGCCACGGCGCGCTCGCAGGCGACATTCCCGGCCTCTTCGTCGGCGCGACGCGCCTCATCCAGGCGATCTCGCACGCGCTGTTCCGCCAAGACGCCGAACGGCACGTTCAGAACATGTTCGGGCAGGAAGATCCGGAACTTGCGCCGACCGACTATTTCGTCCCGCGCGACAAGCGATCCGGCACGCTCTGAAGGGGAAAATACATGCAGGCGGATTATGTCGTCGTCGGCGCGGGATCTGCCGGCTGCACGGTTGCGGCGCGGCTCAGCGAGACCGGCGCGTCGGTGATCCTGCTCGAGGCCGGGCCCAGCGACTGGCATCCGATGATCCATATCCCGGCCGGCATTCGCTCGCTGATCCGCAATCCACTGGTGAACTGGAACTATACGACCGAGCCGGAGAAGGGTTCGGGTGATCGCCGCATCGACTGGCCGCGTGGCCGTACGCTGGGCGGTTCGAGTTCGATCAACGGCATGCTCTACGTTCGCGGCGCACCGGCCGACTTCGACAACTGGGCGCAGATGGGCTGCCGCGGCTGGAGCTACGACGACGTGCTGCCCTACTTCATGAAATCCGAACAGTACGTCCAGGGCGGCGACAAGGAGGTCCGTGGCCAGGGGGGCCCGCTCAAGGTCGAGGATTATCGCACCATACTGCCCCTCACCCATCGCTTCGTGGAAGGCGCGCAGCAGGCGGGTTTCCCGTTCAATCCCGACCTCAACGGCAAGACCCGTCATGGCGTCGGCTATTCGCAAATGACCCGTCGCGGCCGGTGGCGCGGCTCCACGGCACAGACCTATCTCCGCGAGGCCCGCGGACGTCCCAACCTGCGGGTCGAGATCGGCGCCCAGGGCGGCAAGCTGATGTTCGAAGGCAAGCGTTGCGTCGGCGTCACCTTCCAGCGGGGCGGCAACCTCACCGAAGTGCGGGCCAACCGCGAGGTCATCGTCTCTGGCGGCGCCGTGAACTCGCCGCACATCCTGCAGATCTCGGGCATCGGGCCGGCGGCGCACCTGCAATCGCTCGGCATTCCGGTCGTGCACGATCTGCCCGGCGTCGGCGCCAACCTGATCGATCACTACGTCGTGCGAGTCGTGCACCGCGTGAAGGGCACGGAGACGGTCAACGAGATCTCGCGCTTCCCCCGCGTGCTGCCTGAGATCCTGCGCTTCGCGCTGACCGGCCGCGGCGCGCTCACCTTCGGCGTGACGACCGCACAGGTCTTCTGCGACAGTCGCGAGGGGCTGGCCTCGCCCGACCTGCAGCTGCTCTTCACGCCCGGCAGCTCGCATCCCCTGAAGTTCGGCCAGCTCGACGAAAAGCCCGGCATGAGTTGCGTCGTCTGCGTCGTGAAGCCGGACAGCCGCGGCACCATCATGGCGGCCTCGCCCGATCCTTTCGCACGGCCGCACATCAAGCCGAACTACCTCACCACCCACACCGATGAGCTGGCCCTTCTGGGCGGCTTACGTCATGCCCGCAGCATCTTCGCTGCACCCGCCCTCACCCAGCACAGCCGCGGCGAAATCCAGCCCGGCCCCGACATCACCAGTGACGCCGACCTGCTGGCCTATGCCCGCCGTGCCGGCAACACGCTCTATCACCCGGTCGGCACCTGCAGGATGGGCGAGGATCCTCGTGCCGTCGTCGATTCGCGGCTGCGCGTGCACGGCATCCAGGGCCTGCGCGTCATGGATGCCTCGGTGATGCCGACGCTGACTACCGGCAACACCAACGCCCCCACGATCATGATCGGCGAAAAGGGCGCCGCCATGATCAAAGAGGACGCACGCTGAGGCTTTAAATGAGACGACGGGGAAAAATCTCCCGTCGTCTCGACCGGAACACCGAAGGTGCGGAGTTTACCCCGAGGTACTCAAGGGGCGCTCCGGTTCGGGCGGGGT
>JABMNB010000560.1 GCA_013205335.1 Rhodospirillales bacterium | reverse complement strand
GTCCGGCCGATGGTTCTGCCCCGATCGCTTCCTCGATCACGCCGCGCCGGCCAGGCAGTACGAGTGGGCCGGACTCAACGCGCCCCAGATCGTGACGACGGCGCTGACCGCCCTGGGGCAATCCTCGGAACGAGCCCGCGGCTGAACGCCCTGCTCGCGGTTTTCAGAGGCGCGGGTTGATGGGGGTGAGGCGTGGGGCGTGGGCCTCGACGATCTCCGCTGCATCGAGGCAGAGGTCCTCGCGGAATCGGGCGGCGATCACCTGCACCCCGACGGGCGTGCCGTCGGCGAGGCCCGTCGGCACCGAAACCGAGGGATAGCCGAGCACGGGCGTCGCGAGCAGGCAGTGCTGCGCGGCCATCATGCGGTCGACCACCGGTTGGTCCTGCAGGTCGAGGCCGTCGGGGAAGGGCAGGACGTGCGACACCGGCACGACCGCCACTGCATATCGCGCGAAGAACAGTGACCAGGCCCGCATCAGCGCGAGGCGCGGGCCGAACGCATCGAGCAGGCCGTCGGCATCGATCGGCGGCACATAGCGCAGATGGCCCTCGACGTTGCGCCGGGCGGCCGCGTCGCCCAGCGACTGCACGGTGGCGACGAAGCCCCGGCGCTCGTCGTTGACGACCATTCGGTGCCACAGCTCGGCCGCCTCTCCGAGCCGGGGCGGCGCGATCTCCTCAATCGCATAACCTGCGGCTTCGAGTGCGCGGCCTGCTTCCTCGACGGCGGCCCGAACCTCCGGTACCACATCGTCGAACGGGGCCGCCGAGATCGCGGCGCGCAGCGGACGCGCCGGCGCGGGACCGGCGAGTGGCGCCGGAACCCAGTTGGGATCGCGCGCATCACCCATCGCCATGGCGGCGAAGGCGAGGCGCAGGTCGGCGACGGTGCGCGCCAGCGGGCCTTGCACGGACATGAGCTGCGCGGTGATCGGCCGCTCGGCGGCAGCGGATGGGTTGAAGGCTGGCACGCGGCCGGGCGTCGGTCGCAGGCCTGCCACGCCGCAGGCATAAGCAGGGTAGCGGATCGAGCCGCCATAGTCGTTGCCGTGCGCAATCGCGCCCATGCCGGCGGCGAGTGCGGCCGCGGCCCCGCCGCTCGATCCGCCCGGCGTCAGGCCCTTGCCCCAAGGGTTGCGTGTCGGGCCGTGCAACTCGTTGTCGGTGAACCAGCGGTGCGAGAAGGCCGGCGTGTTGGTGCGCCCGACGATGACCGCGCCTGCCTTGCGCAGGTTGGCGACGACCGGGCTGTCGTCAGTTGCCACCAGGTCGCGAAAGGCCACGACCCCGTTGGTCGTGGCGCGGCCCTTGGTGTCGACGTTGACCTTCACCGTCACCGGCACGCCGTGCAGCGGGCCGCAGGCGGCGCCGCTGCGGCGGGCGGTATCGGCCTGTCGCGCGGCCTGCAGCGCCTCGTCGGCCATGACGTCGACGACGGCATTGACCTGCGGATTGACGGCCTCGATGCGACCCAGGACGGAGCGGGTGGCGTCCTCGCTGGAGACCGCGCCCTGCGTGATCGCTTGCGCCAGGTCGACTGCCGACCGGCGCCAGAGTTCTTCCGTCATATCCATTTCTCCCGCGACGGGCTCCTTAGTCCTTGGGCTGGGGAACGATCCGCAGATAGGGCTTCGGCGCCTTCCAGCCGTTCGGGTACTTGGCCTTGGCGGCTTCGTCGGAGACGGCGGGGACGATGATCACGTCCTCGCCCTTCTTCCAGTTCACCGGCGTCGCCACCTGGTGCCGGGCGGTGAGCTGGCAGGATTCGAGGAGGCGCAGCACCTCGTCAAAGTTGCGGCCGGTGCTCATCGGGTAGGTGAGCATCGCCTTGATCTTCTTGTCGGGGCCGATGATGAACACCGAGCGCACGGTGGCGTTGTCGGCGGCGGTGCGGCCTTCCGATGTCGAGCCGGCGCCTTCGGGCAGCATGTCATAGGCGGTCGCGACCTTGAGTTCGGGATCGCCGATCATCGGAAAGGTGACGGCGTGGCCCTGGGTCTCCTCTATGTCCTTCGCCCATTTCGAATGGTTGGTCACGGGATCGACCGAGAGACCCACGATTTTGGTGTTCAGCTTGTCGAACTGCGGCTTGAGGCCGGCCATGTATCCGAGTTCGGTCGTGCAGACCGGCGTGAAGTCCTTGGGATGCGAGAACAGGATCGCCCAGCTGTCGCCGATCCACTTGTGGAACTCGATCGGACCCTGGGTCGTCTCGGCCTTGAAATCGGGCGCGGTCGAATTGATGCGAAGCGTCATGGCTGAAGTCCCTCCGTTTGCGTGCCGCACCTCAACCTTTCTGCCAGTCGGGGTCAAGCCTTGGCAGGAATCCAGCTCGTAAGGCCCAATCCACCATCAACTTCTACTGTCGTACCCACCACATAACGGCCAAATCTTTCCGACAGAATGGCGACGGCGACCTGGGCGATGTCGTCGGGCGTGCCGGCGCGGCCGAGCGGGATCTGCGAGACCAGTTCCGCGAGATTGTTCGCCACGAAGCCGCCGCCCGGGATGGCGCCCGGCGCGATCGCGTTCACCCTGATGCCGTCCGGCGCCAGAACGCGGGCCAGTTCCTTCATCACCATCGTCAGGCCGGCCTTCGAGGCGCTGTAGTGAGGCAGGTTGCGTGGCGTCTCGCGGTGCTGCGAGGTGACCAGGATGATGCGGCCCTTGATCTTGTTGTCGCGCATGTGACGCCCAACCTCGCGGGCAAGGAAGAAGCCGGAGCGCAGGTTGATGTCAGTCATCGAATCCCATGTCTCCTCGCTGACCGACAGCGGCGTGTCGACCTCGAGGCGGCGCGGGCTCGCGGCGTGGACGAACAGGGAGATCGTGCCGAGTTTCTTCACAGCGTCGTCGAGCAGAAGCTTCCAGCCGTCTTTTCCGGCGAGGTCGGCTTGCAGGAAGTCGATGCCGTCCGCGGCGGGCGGGGCGGCGATGTCGCTGCCGAGTACGAGGGCGCCCTCGGCCTTAAGTGCCTTGGCGATGCCGCGGCCGATGCCGCCGGCGCAACCTGTGATCAGGGCGCGCTCACCTTCGAGAAGTTTCATGCTCATGACGGGCATGCTAGCAGGACTTCCGAAGGGAGGCAGCCTTGGCGAAGATGCGGCTGGACGTAGCGCTGGTCGAACGCGGGCTCGTGGAAACACGCGCCGCCGCGCAGCGACTGGTCATGGCCGGGCTCGTCTTCTCGAAAGAGCGGCGGCTGGAGAAGGCGGGGCAGGGCGTTGCTGCCGACATGCCGCTGGAGGTGCGCGGCCAACTCCACCCCTATGTCTCGCGCGGCGGGCTGAAGCTCGAGAAGGCGCTGGATCACTTCGCGATACCCGTGACGGGGCGTATCGCCCTCGACGTCGGCTCCTCGACGGGAGGCTTCACCGACTGCCTGCTGCAGCGCGGGGCCGCGAAGGTCTATGCCGTCGATGTCGGCACCAACCAGCTGGCCTGGAAGCTCCGTACCGATCCGCGCGTGGTTTCGATGGAGAAGACCAATATCCGCGACGTCACGAGGGAAGCTGTTCCCGAACCTATCGACCTCGTGGTCTGCGATGCCTCGTTCGTCGGCCTGCAACTGGTGCTTCCGGCGGCGCTCTCCCTTGCTCGACCCGGCGCGCATCTCGCGGCGCTGATCAAGCCGCAATTCGAGGTCGGCAAGGGCCGCGTCGGCAAAGGCGGCATCGTGCGCGAGCCCGAACTGCACGCCGAGGTCGTCGAGACGATCTCGTCTTGGCTGGCCCGGCAGGAAGGCTGGCAGGTGCTCGGTGTGACGGAAAGCCCGATCACGGGCGCGGAGGGCAACAAGGAGTTCCTGATCGCCGGGCTGTTCAGCGGCGGGCCAGCGTCACCCTGAATTTGTTGTTGTCCGCCAGGGTCTCGAACGACGCGAAATGCGTCTTCAGCAGGGGCTCGTAGGGCAGGCCGCGATTGGCGACCATGTAGAAGCGGCCGCCGGGCCTCAGCGCGCGGGCCGCCACCGCGATGAAACCCTGGCCGAGCGCAGGCTCGGCGGCGCGGCCGGCATGGAATGGCGGATTGCAGACGATGGTATCGTAGGAGGCGGGCGCCGCCTCATGGATCAGATCGAGCCAATGGAAGGTCGCGCGCGGATCGGGGACGTTCGCACGGGCTGCTTCGACGGCGCGATGCTCGGCATCGATGCCGTCGATCCTCGTGACGGCGGGGCAGGTGGCCAGGACGTGCCGTGTCAGAAAACCCCAGCCGCAGCCGAAATCGGCCACACGTCCGGCCAGGTCTGCGGGAAGGTGCGCCGCGAGAAGGGCCGAGCCGTCGTCGACATGATCCCACGAAAAGATGCCGGGCTGGCTCAGCCATGAGCCGTCGCCGACCGGCTGCAGCGCGGCCAGCTTCTGCCAGTGCTCGGGCGGTGCATCGCCTGACTTGGCGAACCAGAAGACGCGGCTGTGGAACTTCGACAGCGAGTCGACGCCACCGAACGCCTTGCCGACGTGTTTTTCGAGGCTTGCCGCGCCGTCGTCGTTGGCGCCGGTGCAGACCAGCGTGCCCTCAGGCGCGAGCAGCGCCCAGCCACGCGCGATATTGGCGAAGTTCTCTTCCTTGTGCTTGGTCAGCAGCACCAGCCCCAGCTCGTGCCCGCCGCTCTCCAGCCGTGGGACCGCCTGCTTCAGGCGAAGGTAGGCCGGCCGGAACGACTGCTCCGCGTCGATGTCGGCAAAAGGCGGATCTTCGGCGCGCAGAAAGAACGCTCGCCTGGGGGCGAGCGTTCCGGTCTCGAAGGCGTGGGCGAGGGCGCGTGTCGCCTGGCTCACGGGACGAGGACGGCCCGCCCCATGATCAGGCCCTTGCGGAGTTCCTGCAGCGTGGTGTCGGCTTCGTCGAGCGTGCGCTTGACGATCGGCACCGGCGTTACCTTGCCCGAGGTGACGAGGTCCATCATCTCCTTCATCTCGCCCGGGCTGCCGGTGACCGAGCCGACGATCTGGCAGCCCGTGAAGGCGAACATGGGCATCGGCATCGAGAAGGTGCCGCCGAACAGGCCGACCACGACCAGGCGGCCGCCGCGGGCCAGCGCCTTGACGCCGAACTGCGCGGTGCTCTCGGCGCCCACGAAATCGATGGCCGCGCCCACGCCGGTACCGCCGGTCAGTTCGAAGACTTTCTTGCGGGCATCCTTGTCGCGCGGATCGATGGCGGCGACCGCGCCGTTGTCGAGTGCGAGTTTGCGCTTGTTCTCGTCGATGTCGGCCACGATCGGCGCATGGCCCAGCACCGACTGCGCGAACCGGACGCCCATCAGGCCGACACCGCCGGCACCGATCACCAGGATGGGCTTGCCGGCGTCCTCGCCCACCGCCTTCTTGACCGCGCTGAAGGCGGTGATGCCGGAGCAGGCATAGAGGCAGGCCAGCTCGGTCGGGATGTCGCCATAGGGATAGAGGTACTTCGCGTCGGGGACGAGGACATGGTCGGCATAGCCGCCGTCATTGTTGACGCCGAGCGCACGCGGCGTCGGGCAGAGATGCTCGCGGCCGTTGGTGCAGTACCAGCAGGTGCCGCAGCCGATCCACGGATAGACCACGGCCTTGTCGCCGACCTTGGCGCCCTTGGCGTCGGGACCGAGCGCCACGACCTCGCCGACGATCTCGTGGCCCATGGTGCGCGGCGGGTTCATCGTCTTCTGCGTCGACACCTTGTTGCCGCCGCCCATGTCGAAGAAGCCCTCCCAAAGATGGACGTCGCTATGGCAGACGCCGGCGGCGGTCACCCGGACCAGTACTTCCCCGCCCTGCGGCGTCGGATTTCCTTCCTCGACCTTCTGCAGCGGCTTGCCGAATTCGACGACCTTGTAGCTCTTCATTGGGACTTCTCCGTTGCGAACCGGGCCGGACAATAAAACGAAAAGACACGCGCCGTCTTCGTCACTCGCCGGCATCGCAGCCAATTAAATGGTCCACATTCAATAGTTACGAAAGTTTCGAAAATCCGTTTACTTACGAGAATTCCTCCGTCACGATCCGCTTCAACGACGGTCAAGCAAAGCAAACGTCGAAGGAGGAAACACAATGCGCGAGCGGTTGGGCTCATGGCGGCGTCGCCATGTCTTGGCAGGATTGATGGGTACGACGGCCATGCTGGCCGCTCCGGCCATCGTGCGCGCGGCGCCCTCGGGCAAGCCGGTGCGGGTGGGTGGCACGCTTTCGCTGACAGGATTCCTGGCGCAGACGGCGGTCATCCACAAGATCGCCTCGGAAATCATGGTCGAGGAGATCAACAGCCGCGACGGCTTCCTCGGCCGGCCCGTGGAATATGTCCTGCTCGACGACCAGTCCAAGCCGGACGTAGCCCGCAGTCTCTACGAGAAGCTGATCACCGTCGACAAGGTCGACCTGATCCAGGGGCCTTATGCGACGGCGCCGATCCTGGCGGCGATGGGCGTGGCCCAGCGCTACGGCAAGGTCATCATACAAAGCAGCATGGGAATCCCCAAGCTGCAGACATACGACATGGCATTCCCGGCGACGCCGTTCGGTCCGGAGCCCGACAAGACCTATCCGAACGTGATCCTGGATGCGATGGCGAGCCTGCCGACGCCGCCCAAGAACATGGTGGTGCTGACCAGCAAATTCCCGTCGGCGCAGTTCATGGCGCAGGGCATGAAGATCGAGGCCGAGAAGCGCGGGGTCAAGGTGCCGCTCTATCTCGAATACGAGGCCGGCAACCGCGACTTCGGCGCCATCGCCGCGCGCGTCAAGGAGGCCAATGCCGACATTCTGTGGGTTGGATCGCTGGGACTGGAGAGCAACCAGATACTCGAAGCGCTGCGCAAGCTCGACTATACGCCCAAGAGCAGCTTCCACCTCTATCCCGCGCCCGGCCCGCTGGCACTCTCGCCCGACGGCAATCTCGCCTGGTCGTCCACGTTCCTCGAACCGGACGAGCCGTTCATGAGCCGGCCCGGCGTCCGCAGGATCGCCGAGGCCTACAAGGAGCGCGCCACCAAGGCCAACCTGCCTTATGCGCTGATCGATGCGCAGGCTGCCGGCATGGTCTCGGAGTGGCAAATCCTGGAGCAGGGCGTGAACGGCGCCAAGAGCCTCGACGACAAGCAGATCGCGGCTTTCCTGAAGAAGAACGTGGTGAATACGATCTATGGGCCCATGAAGTTCGACGGCCTCTACAATCACGGCGCCGCCGCACAGCTCATCCGGCAGGTGCAGAACAAGCAATGGAAGGTCGTCTGGCCCAAGCAGTTTGCGGCGCCAGGCGTGAAGCTGATCGGACCGTAAAGACGGATGCCAAGTGCAACGCTTCTCGGCCAGGCGCTGATCTCGGGCGTCCTGGCCGGCGGAATGTACGGCTTGCTGGCTCTGGGTCTCAGCCTGAGCTGGGGGCTGTTGCGACTGGTCAACCTCAGCCATTTCGCGCTGGCCTTCCTTGCGGCCTACCTGACCTACGAACTCGGCACGACCTATCACGTCGCCCCGTGGTGGTCGGTGATGGTCATCGTGCCGGCGATGTTCGTCATCGGACTGGCGCAGCACTGGGTGTTCGTCCGCTTCAAGGTGAACGAGCTGGGCTCGCTGCTGATCACCTTCAGCTTCGCCGTCATGCTCGAAGTCGGCATCCAACTGTACTGGACCGCGGACTATCGCCGCTTCGAGACGCACTATGCGACATGGTCGATCAAGGCGGGACCCTTCTATATCCCGGTGCTCGAGCTGATCCTGTGCATGGTGGCAGGCGTGCTGGCGTGGGGCACGTGGCTATGGCTGCGCAAGACCTATGTCGGCAAGGCGTTGCGGGCGAGCGCGGAGGACGCCGACATCGCCGCGGCTTACGGCGTTGACCACCGGAAGCTCGCCTATCTTCTTTCGGGTGTCGGGGCCGCGTACGCCGGTGTCGCCGGCACCTTCATCGCCTTGATTGCCACGCTGGCGCCAGCGCAGATCTGGGCCTGGCTGGGTGTCGTCTTCGCGGTGGTCATCATCGGCCGCCTCGGCAATCCGCTGGGCGCCCTGGCGGCGGGCATGCTGATCGGCGCCAGCGAGTCGATCGCCATGGCGATCATAAGTCCGGCCTGGGCGCCGGTCGTCTCGTTCTCCGTGCTGATCGCCATCCTCCTGTGGGATCCGGAGTGGTCATGAACGTGGCCGGCCATGCAGCTCCCAAGATCGCGGCGGTGCTCGGCATCGCGATCTTCGCCATCCTGCCGACGGCGGGCCTGCCGGCTTTCTACGATTCATTCTTCTACATGGTCTTCTTCTGGGTCTCCCTGTCGACGAGCTGGGCGCTGTTGTCGGGTTTTGCCGGCTACTTCAGCTTGGGCCACGCCGCCTTCTTCGGCGTCGGCATGTACACGACCGCGACCCTGACGACCAAGGCTGACGTGCCCTTCCTCGCCACGGTGCCGGTCGCCGCAGCAATGGCGGCCCTGCTGGGCGTCGGCATAGGCGCGGTCGTGTTCCGCATGAAGCGCCTGCGGGGTGAGCTGTTCGCGCTGCTCACGCTCGCCGTTACATTCGTGGTAGCCACCATCATCCTGAACACGCCGATCGACGGCGGCGCCGGCGTGTTCATGAGCGCGGTGCCACTGCCGAACCTGATGCCGAGCCAGACCGGTACGATCTACGTGCTTGGCTTCCTTATGTGCGTCCTCACGCTCGGCATCGCCTGGTGGGTCGCCCATTCGAGGCTCGGCCTCGGCCTGTTCGCCATCCATGACGACGAGGACGTCGCGGAGGCGAAGGGTGTGCCGACCTTTCGCTACAAGCTCATTGCCTTTGCCTTGTCGGCGGGCATCGCCGGCGCCGTGGGCGGCATCCACGCGATGTATGTCGGCTTCCTCACGGTGGCGGGCACATTCGAACTCACGGTGCCGCTCTATGTCGTGTTGATGAGCGTGCTGGGCGGCTCGCGCAACTGGTTCGGTCCCGCCATTGGCGCGACGATCATCACGGTGCTGCTCTACGCCTTCATCAGCGGCGGCCAGGCGATGGTCGGCCGTGCCGTGGTCGGTCTGATCCTGATCCTCGCCATCCTGTGGCTGCCTGACGGGATCGTGCCGGCGGTCAAGGCTTGGATGAAGAGGCGGCACCGTGTCCCGATGAAGCCGCATGCCGAGATCGTTCCGGTCGTGCCCGACGCGCCGCATCTCGTCGGCGCCCGCAACATCCTCGAAGTGAGGGGAGCGGCGAAACGGTTCGGCGGCCTGCAGGCGTTGGGTGGTGTCGACCTCGACGTCCGCGAGGGCGAGATCCTGGGCCTGGTTGGCCCGAATGGCTCGGGCAAGACCACGCTGATCAACGTGATCT
>JABMNB010000559.1 GCA_013205335.1 Rhodospirillales bacterium | reverse complement strand
CGCTGCTGCTGAGCGGCGGCTACGACTGGCTGACCCCGCCGGCCTGGGCGCGCCTGGCCGCCAGGACGCTGTCGGCCTCGCGCAACGTCGTCTTCCGTGCCCAGGGCCACGGCGTCGTCGTTCAGGATGCCTGTGCCGCCCGCATGCGCGATGCCTTCATCGACGATCCGAATCCGAAGCGCGCGCTGCCCTGTCGCGCCGACACGGCGCCGAACTTCACCGCCGCCTGGGACCGCGCGCGCAACATGCCGTGAGGCAGCTTCTTGTCCGCAAGCCAGAGCTATCGATCGTGGCTTAAAGGTCCTTCGCTGCGCTCAGGATGACAATGTTGTCGGTGGCAGTGCACTGCGCCGATCCAGAAAAAGCTGTCATCCTGAGCGCAGCGAAGGACCTTTCGTTAGGGGAGATGAATCAATGAACCGCGTGCTTGCCCATACCGGCGTGAAGTATCCGATCGTGCAGGCGCCGATGGGCTACATCGCGCGCAGCCAACTCGCCTCGGCGGTCTCCAATGCCGGTGGACTCGGCATCATCGAGACGTCGAGCGGCGAGGTCGATGTCTGTTTGGCCGAGATCGCGAAGATGAGGGAGCTGACCGACAAGCCGTTCGGCGTGAACCTGCCGCTGCTCTTCATCCGTGAGCCTCGCATCGTCGATCTCGTGGCGAAGTCCGGCGTCAAGTTCGTCACCACCTCGGCGGGCTCGCCGGCCAAGCTGCTGCCGACGCTCAAGGCGGCGGGTCTCATTGTCTATCACGTCGTGCCCAATCTCTCCTCGGCGCTGAAGGCCGTCGACGCCGGCGTCGACGGGCTGATCGTCGAAGGCGGCGAGGGTGGCGGCTTCAAGAATCCCGACGACGTCTCGACACTGGTCCTGTTGCAGGCCGTGCGGGAGAAGACCGACGTGCCGATGATCGCGGCCGGCGGCATCTGCGACGGACGCGGCATGGCGGCAGCCTTTGCGCTGGGTGCCGAGGGCATCCAGATGGGCACGCGCTTCGTGAGTTCGGTCGAGAGCCCGGTGCATGCCAACTACAAGCAGGCCATCGTCGACGCCGACGATACCGGCACGGTGATGCTGAACCGCAAATCGACGCCGTGCGTGCGGGCGCTGAAGACCGAACGCACGGCCGAGATCGAGCGCGAGGGCTCTTTCGACCGCTCGATCCTGACGTCGGTGAAGGACGTCTATTTCGGCGGCGACATGGAGGCCTCGCTGGCACTGGCCGGCCAGACCGTCGGCCTGATCCACGGGGTGCTGCCGGTGGCCGAAATCATCCAGGGCACGGTCGAAGGCTTCCACGCGATCCGGCGCCAGCAGGGCGAGAGGTCCCTGGCTGGCGGCTTCTGAGGTCCGACTGCTCCCAGCTACTTCAGGAGTTCGGGCGCGATCAGGCGGGGCAGGAAGAGCGCGATGTCGGGCCATACGATCATGGCCGCCAGCACCACCATCATCGGCACCAGCATGATCAGCGTGTCCTTGAGCGCAAAGCGCAGCGGCACGCCCGCGACGGCGCAGGAGATCATGAGGCAGAGCCCATAGGGCGGCGTCACCAGGCCGAAGGCCAGCGACACGATCGAAACGATCGCGAAGTGGACCGGGTCCATCGCCGCCGACTTGGCGAGCGGTTCCAGAACCGTGCCGACGATGATGATCGCCGGGATGGCATCGAGGAAGCAGCCGACCACGAGGAACACGAAGGCGATGAAGAAGCCGACGCCGATCGGGCCCATGCCCCAGGTCGTGACGTTGGCCAGCAGCTCCTGCGGGATCTTGTAGTAGGCCAGCAGCCAGCCGAAGGCGGAGGCGGTGCCGATGCAGAACAGCGCCACCGAGGCGAGCTTGCCGGTGTCGACCAGCGCCCGGTAGAGCTCCTTCATACCCATCTCGCGATACACGACGATCGACAGCACGGCCGAGTAGAGCACGGCCACGCAGGCCGACTCGGTCGCCGTGAACCAGCCGGCCAGGATGCCGCCGACGATGATGACGGGCGTCATCAGCGCGGGGATCGACACCCAGATCGAGCAGAGCAGCTGGCGGAAGGTGCCACGCGGGTAGGTCGGATATCCGCGCTTCACGGCGTAGACGTGCACGGTGGCCATCTGGGCCCCGGCGATCAGCAGGCCGGGCACTATGCCCGCGAGATAGAGCGCGCCGATCGAGGTCGAGATCAGGCCGCCCCACACGATCATCAGGATGGAGGGCGGAATGACCACCGCCAGCACGGCGGAGACCGCGGTGATGGCGATCGAGAAGGAGAGGTCGTAGCCCTCGCGCGTCTGGGCATCGATGAAGATCTTGCTCTGGCTCGCCGCATCGGCGGTCGAGGAGCCGGAGATGCCGGCGAAGAAGACCGAGAGGACCACGTTGATCTGCGCCAGCGAGCCCGGGAAGCTGCCGACGATGGCGCGCGACAGCGCCACCAGCCGGTTGGTGATGCCGCCGACGCTCATCAGGTTCGCCGTCAGCAGGAAGAACGGCACGGCGAGCAGGATGAAGGAGTTGTAGGCGTTGAAGGTTTCCTGCGCGAGCATCATCGTCCCGAGCCGCGGCTCGAGATAGAAGAGCGGCAGGCAGGCGAGGCCCAGCGCGAAGGCCACCGGCACACGCAGCACCAGCAGCACGAAGAAACAGCCGAACAGGATCGAGGCGGCCTCGCCGGCGGAGAAGAGCGCGCCGGTCATGTCGTGCTCCAGCCGAACAGGATGCGCGTCTCGTCGTAGAACTGTTCGCCCAGGAAGATGATCCAGGTCACGGCGGCGACAGGCCAGGCGATGTGGATCATCCAGAGGGGGAGATCGGCAAGCTCGGAGGTGCGGTACCAGGCAAAGCGCGTGAACTCGATGCCGCCGACCACGAAGACCAGCGCGAAGGC
Organism: Rhodospirillales bacterium; assembly: GCA_013205335.1. Taxonomy (GTDB): domain Bacteria; phylum Pseudomonadota; class Alphaproteobacteria; order Reyranellales; family Reyranellaceae; genus Reyranella. Next base: position 4,754 of record JABMNB010000559.1, on the reverse strand, counting down.
CAGGATGCCGAGCCGTGACGCGATGCGCACGGCGGCCTCGCCGCGGCGGGGCAGCGCGGGCCACACGTCGACCTCGAAGTGGGAGGCTTCGCGCACGCCGATCATGGCGCCGATCATGATCATCCAGATGAAGAGGAACCGCGCCATCTCCTCGGTCCAGATATAGGACGGGATCAGCGCGGTGTAGCGCGAGATCATCTGCAGGGTGACCGGGATGATGATGATGGCGACGGAGAAGGCGAGCAGGCCGGTCAGGAATTGGGCATAGGCGGCCGTGAACCGGCGCCACAGGCCGGGCGGCGCAGAGGCAGAGGAGGGCATCGGGTATCCGTTCAGGAGAAAGCCGACCGCGGGGCCGGGAGAAGGGCGCAGCGGAGCCTTGGGACTCCGCTGCGCGTGCCGATCAGTTGGTCGTGACGATCCGGGTGAAGATGCCGTCGGCGCCGATCTCCTTGGCGTAGGCGGCCATCACCGGATCGACCAGTTTCTTCATCTCGGCGCGGTCCTTGAACGGGATGCGCTTCAGCTTGCCGGCCTTCTCCAGCGCCGCCAGCTTCTGGTCGTCCTCCGAACTCTCGATCTGGCGGCCATGGGCGCCGGCTTCCTTGCCGGCCTTGACGACCGCATCCTGCAGGTCCTTGGGCAGGGACTTGAACGTCTTGGACGAGAAGCAGACCGGCCGAATGGTGATGGCGTGCTCGGTCATCGCGAGATTGGGCGCCACCTCGTAGAACTTCATCGACTCGACGCCGGCCGCCTCGTTCTCGCCGGCCGAGATCACGTTGTTCTGGATGGCGTTGTAGACCTCGTTGTAGGCGATGACCGTCGGCGACATGCCGGCCGCGGCGAAGGTCTTCGACCAGATCGGCGCGCCCTGGACGCGGACCTTGAGGCCCTTGATCTCGGCCAGGGTGCTCACCGGCTTGTTGACGAAGATGTTGCGCACGCCGCCGCCGGCATAGCCGATCAGCATGACGTCGGCCTTCTGCGCGATCTCATCCGCCACCGGCTTCAGCAGGTCGAGTTCGAGTACCTTGTTCCATTGCGCGAGGTCGCGGAACAGGAACGGCGCGTCGATGAACGGTGCCGCCTTCGAGAAGGTGGACATATGGGCCGGAGAGACGATGCCGTAGTCCACGGCCTTGCCCTGCGCCATGTACTCGAAATACTGCTTCTCCAGTCCAAGCGACGAATTGCGGTGAAGCACGAAGTTGATCGGCTTGCCGTAATACTTCTTCACCAGCTCCTCGAACTTGAGGAGCGTCTTGTTGAAGGCGTGGTCGTCGTTGAACTGGACCGCGCCGTTCAGCGTCAGCGGCGCCTGTGCGTTGGCGATGAACGGTGCCGCGAGAGTCGAGGCGGCGATGCCGCCCATCAGCAATCTGCGCTTCATGTCGTTTCCTCCAAAGGTCCTGTTTTGGTTCTGAGACCGGGACCCTGCGCGGACTATGCATGGGTTTGGGATCGGGCGCGACCGAGTTGTCAGACAACATGCCGTCTTTTTCGGGAGGCTGGTCCGGACTTTGCGTCGGGTTGTGCTGATGCGCGTTATTCGATGTCATAATAACACACAAATATTCTGTATTATGTCCCTCGGTACCCTTTCCTCAACCCTTCTGGCGAGATTCGACGGCCCCTTCGTGCCCAAGCTCGTCTCGGTGCTGCGCGAGGGCTACGGGCTGTCGGCGCTGCGGGCCGATGCCGTCGCCGGGCTTACTGTGGCGATCGTGGCGCTGCCGCTCTCGATGGCCATCGCCATCGCCTCGGGCACCACGCCGGAGCGCGGACTGTTCACGGCCATTGTCGGCGGCTTCCTGATCTCGGCGCTGGGGGGCAGCCGCTTCCAGGTCGGCGGCCCCGCCGGCGCCTTCATCGTGCTGGTCGCCGCGACGGTCGCGCGCCACGGGATCGAGGGGATGCTGCTCGCCACGCTGATGGCGGGCGTGTTCCTGGTGGCGGCCGGCGCGCTCCGGCTCGGCACCTTCGTCAAGTTCATCCCCTATCCGGTCACCGTGGGGTTCACGACCGGCATCGCCGTCATCATCTTCGCCAGCCAGATCAAGGATCTGTTCGGCCTCACCCTGCAGGGCAAGGAGCCGGGAGAATTCGCCGCCAAGCTCGAAGTGCTGACGGGCGCGGCCGGCACGGTGAACGCGGCGGCCGTCACCCTCGCCATCCTGACCATCGGCGTGATCCTCGGCCTCCGGAGGCTGCGGCCGCGCTGGCCGGGCATGCTGGTGGCCGTGGTGGCCGCCTCGGTCGGAACCTTTGTGCTGGGCCTGCCGATCGAGACCATCGGCAGCCGTTTCGGCGGCATCCCCTCCATGCTGCCCGCGCCCAGCCTGCCCGACATGTCGCTGGCGAAGATGCTGGCCGTGTTGCCGGATGCGCTCTCCTTCGCGCTGCTGGGCGCCATCGAATCGCTGCTGTCGGCGGTGGTGGCCGATGGCATGACGGGGCGCCGCCATCGTTCGAACTGCGAACTGGTGGCCCAGGGCGTGGCGAACATCGCCTCGGCGCTGTTTGGCGGCGTCTGTGCCACCGGCACCATCGCCCGCACCGCCACCAACGTGCGCGCCGGGGCGCACGGACCGGTCGCCGGCATGCTCCACTCGGTTTTCCTGCTGGGCTTCATGCTGCTGGCCGCGCCGCTCGCCGCCTACATCCCGCTGGCTGCCCTGGCCGGCGTCCTGGCAGTGGTTGCCTGGAACATGGCCGAGAAACATGAGTTCATGACGCTGCTGCGCTCCTCGCGCGGCGATGCGGTCGTTCTGCTCTCGACCTTCCTGCTCACCGTGTTCCGTGACCTGATGGAAGGCATCGTGGTCGGCACGGCACTCGGCGTCATCCTGCTCATCCAACGCCTGACCGCCACGGCTGGTATTGTCGCGCAACCGGCCCGCGCGCCCTTTGCCGCCGACCTCGTCACCGATCCGCGAGTGATCGTCTACCGCCTGTCCGGCGCCTTCTTCTTCGGCACGGCCTCGACTGTGGGCGCCGTGCTCGACAACATCGCCGACCAGCACAAGGCCTTCGTCATCGACTTCAGCGCCGTGCCCTTCGTCGATTCGACGGCGGCCAACGTCATTGCCGGCGCCGGCCGCAAGGCCGCGCGTCATGGCGTCCGGGTCTATGTCACGGGCGCCACGCCGTCTGTGCGCCACGCGCTGCTGCGGGCCGGCGCCGGCCGGCCGCAGGTCCGCTACCTGCCCTCCATCGACGATGCCGTTCGCGAGGCGCACCTGTTGTAGGATGGCTCATGGCCTCCACCCTCTCGACCTCGACCGTCTCGATCTCCACCGCGGCGCTCAGCGCTGAAATCTCCGCCACCGGCGCCGAACTCGTGCGCCTGCAGGATCGCGCCGGCGCCGATCTTTTATGGGACGGCGACCCCGCCGTCTGGAACGGCCGCTCGCCGCTGCTGTTTCCCATCGTCGGTGAAGTGAAGGGCAATCGGCTCAACGTGGCCGGCAAGGCCTGCGAAATCGGCCGCCACGGCTTCGCCCGCACCTCGACCTTCGCGCTGGTCGGGTCCGATGCCGCGTCCTGCACCTGGCGGCTCGAGTCGAGCGAAGCAACGCGGCGCCAGTATCCCTTCGAGTTTCGCCTCGACGTCACCTACCGGATCGAAGGCGCGACCTTGCATATGGAAGCCCGGGTCACGAACACCGGGGCGGAGGTCATGCCGGCCTCGTTCGGCTTCCACCCGGCGCTACGCTGGCCGCTGCCCTACGGCACATCGCGGGCAGCCCACGAGATCGTCTTCGAGCGGGCCGAGCCGGCGCCGATCCGCCGGCCGATCGACGGCCTGCTGAGCGCCGCGCAGTTCGCGACGCCGGTGCGCGATGGGCATCTCCGGCTGCACGACGATCTGTTCGAAGACGGCGCGCTGGTCTTCGACACGTTGGCGAGCCGCAGCGTCGTGTATGGCGAAGCGATCCGCGTCGACTTCCCGCGCATGCCCCATCTCGGCATCTGGACCAAGCCCGGTGCCGGCTATGTCTGCATCGAGCCGTGGCAGGGCCACGCCAGCCCGGAAGGCTTCGACGGTGAGCTCGCCGACAAGCCCGGCGTGATTGCGATCACGCCGGGCGCCACGGAAAGCTTCGCGATGTCGATCACCGTCGCGCGCTGACTCACTGCAAGGCGGCGGACAGCGCCCCGGCGCTGCGCCACACCTGCTTCTGGCAGATGAACAGCACGCAGCCTTCGATCGTCAGCGTGTCGGCGGTCGGCCGACGCAAGGTCGCGCGGTAGGTCTGGCCGTCCTCGGGATTGTAGATCCGGCCCTCCCAGCCGCCGTTCGCGGTCCGCGCGAGCCCGGACAGGATCGACAGACCGACGAGCGGCCGCGTGCGCTGGGAAGCGTCGGCATTCTGGGTGTCGAGGCGCGGCCGGCCCTTGTCGTCGACGCCGTCCCACAACCAGCGGACGGTGCCGCACAGGCCCGGAGCGCTGTTGCAGGGCACGATCTCGACGACGGCCGCCGCGCCTGGGGTCACCCACCGTCCTACCGGGCCGCCGTCGGCGCGGACCGGGTCGGCGGAAAGAAGAAGGCCCCCGGCCATCACGCACGTCAGCGCGCGTGCCAGCAGGCGACCCGCCCCGACCGCTGCCGTGCTGGCGGCGGCCGGTGAGACGATCGCCTCGAACTTCCGCCGGTAGTCCGGATGCTCGGTCCCCATCAGCTTGTCCCACCAGCGGAAATAGAGGCCGTAATTGTAGCGGCCGGCTTCGTGATGCAGGTCGTGATG
>JABMNB010000558.1 GCA_013205335.1 Rhodospirillales bacterium | reverse complement strand
GCGGCTGTGGATCTTGGACGTCACCTGAAAGGAGATTCGGGTCGGGAAGTTGGCCTTGATGGTGCCGGTGATGACGTCGACCGAAGGCCGCTGCGTCGCCATCACGACATGGATGCCGGCAGCGCGCGCCATCTGTGCCAGTCGCTGCACGGTTGCCTCGATCTCCTTGCCCGCGACCAGCATCAGGTCGGCCATCTCGTCGATGATGACGACGATGAAGGGCAGCGGCGTCAGGTCCATCTCCTCGTCTTCGAAGGTCGGCTTGCGCGTCTCTGGATCGATGCCGGTCTGGACCTTGCGGGTGAGCGACGTGCCCTTGCGTGCCGTTTCGATAAGCTTCTCGTTGTAGCCCGCGATGTTGCGCACGCCGACTGCGCTCATCGCGCGATAGCGGTCTTCCATCTCGCGCACCACCCACTTCAGGGCGACGATGGCCTTGCGCGGCTCGGTGACGACGGGTGTCAGGAGATGCGGAATATCCTGGTAGACGCTGAGTTCCAGCATCTTCGGGTCGATCATGATGAAGCGGCACTGATTCGGCGTCAGCCGGTAGAGCAGCGACAGGATCATCGTGTTGACCGCCACCGACTTGCCCGAGCCAGTGGTGCCGCCGATCAGCAGATGCGGCATGCGGGCGAGGTCGGCGATGACCGGATCGCCGCCAATGTCCTTGCCCAGCGCCAGCGGCAGGCCGAGGCGGCCATCCTCGTAGTTCTTGGTCGACAGCAGCTCGCGCAGAAACACCGTCTCGCGCTTGGCGTTGGGCAGCTCGATGCCGATGACGTTGCGGCCCGGCACGGTGGCGACGCGCGCGGAGACCGCACTCATCGAGCGGGCGATGTCGTCGGCGAGGCCGATGACCCGGCTCGACTTGGTGCCCGGCGCCGGCTCCAGTTCGTAGAGCGTCACGACCGGACCCGGCCGTACCTTCACGATCTGTCCCTTGACGCCGAAATCGTCGAGCACCGTCTCGAGCAGGCGTGCATTCTGCTCCAGCGCTTCCTCGTCGATCTTGGGCTGGGCGTTGACGCGCGAGGGCAGCGACAGGATGTCGAGCGGCGGCAATTTGTATTCGCCGGCCGCAAGATCGAGTTCGCGCTGGCCGGCCCTGGCGGCACGCTTGCCCTGTGCGACCGCCGATTTACGCGGCACGATCTTCACCCCGGACGGAGCTGCGGCCACGGCCGGCTGCTCGACGTCCAGCGCATTGTCGGGCGTGAACGGATTGTCGTCGGCCGTGTCCTCGGCAAGAGGCTCGGGCGCCGCCGGCTCCGCAGCCGGCTCGGCGACCGCCTGTGGCGGCTCGAACTCCTGGGCAGAGACCGGCCGATACGGTGGCGGCGCGGGGTCGTAGCCGCCGACCACGGGTTCGATGCGCTCGGCGGCCGATGTCGAGGCCGGCGCCGCGCGGCGCATGAAGGGCTCGATTCGCAGGCCACCCGTGAACCGGCTGAGGAATGTCCGCTCCTGACCCGTCTCCGCAACGACCTGGTGCATCGCGGACTCGTGCGGCTGCAACGCCACCGGCGCCTCCGGAATCTCGCCGGGGAGACGCTCGATCGGCGCATAGGGCGCGTCGACCAGCAGGGAGTCGCGGGCCGGCATTGCCGTGCCTTCATCGGGGATCTGCGCATAGCGGTTGTCGAAGTGCGCCGGATCGTACTGGCTGGCATCGATCTCGCCCGGGATCTCGGCGTAGCCGATGTGCGGCGCCGGCAACTCGTTGTCCTCCTCGACAGTCTGCGGCTTGCCGCGCCAGAGGCCCAAGGCCGCACGCATGGCCCACACGCTCCACAGGAACGGCGCGCGCAGGATGCGGAAGATCAGCGGCAGATCGGTACGGTTCATGCCGAGCGCCGGGGCCATCGCAATGAAGGCGAGGGCCGCGGACGCCGGCTCGATCAGGGTGAGCGCACCACCGCTCGAATGGGTGAGGACCAGCTCGCGGAAACGGCCGACCAGGGCGAGACCGACCAGTCCGCCCGGTCCGGCGTGGGTGGCCGCACCGCCCACGTCGCCCAGGCCGACGCAGGCCACGCTCATCATCAGCAGCGCCAGCAGCAGCAGCGAGAGCCGCAGTCCGAAAAAGCCGAGATGGTGGGTACGCGCCATGCGCACGCCCCAGGTGATGAAAGCGACGGGCGCCAGGATGATGGCGAGGCCGAATGTCTGCAGCAGCAGGTCCGAGATATAGGCGCCAGGCAGGCCGAGCAGGTTATGCGGCGCGCGCGCCGTGGCGTGATTGAGCGAAGGATCGCCGGGGCTATAGGTGAACAGCGCCATCATCAGCACGAGGCCAAAGCCCGCGGTAGCCACGCCGACGATCTCCATCATGCGGCGGCGCAGGAAATCGCGCCCGCCTTCCGGCAGGATGGAAGTCTTGGGCTGCAACGCTGAAGAGACGCTCAGCATGGCCATGCGCGGTTGCGCTCCCTACAGAACGGCCGCGAGGCGCGACAGCCCCTCGCGGGTGGTCTTCTCGTCGTGCACCAGCGCCACGCGGATGTAGCGATGGGAAATGTTGACGCCGTTGGTCTCGCGGCAGGCATAGGCGCCCGGCAGCACCTTGACGTGCGCCTCGCCCCACAGCCTGCGCGTGGCCTCCTCGCCGTCGCCGACGTCGAGCCACAGGAAGAAGCCGCCGCCCGGCGTGTAATAGGCGAAGCGGTTGTGCAGGATCTGCTCGGCGACGCGGAAGTTCTTCGCGTACCATTCGCGCGTCTGGATCGGATGCGTCTCCTCGCGCCACAGCGCCGCCGACGCCTTCTGGACGGCGAACGGAATCTGCGGGCCGCCGTAGCTGCGCCAGCGCAGCATCATCGCGACCAGCTTGGGATCGCCGGCCATGAAGCCCGAGCGCAGGCCCGCCGCGTTCGACCGCTTCGACAGCGAGTGGAAGACCGCCAGATTGTGGAACGGATCCTTGCCGCCGGTCTCGTCGATCTCGAGCGCCGCTTCGAGGGCGCCCGGCGGGGCTGAGCCGGTGTAGATTTCGGCGTAGCATTCGTCGACGGCCAGCACGGTGTCGTACTTGCGGCAGAGCCGCAGCAGTTTCTGCAGATAGTCCTTGCTGGCGATGGCGCCCTGCGGATTGGCCGGCGAGCAGAGATAGACGACGGACAGTCGCTGCCAGGTCGCCTCATCGAGGCTCTCGTAGTCCGGCAGGAAGCCGTTGGACGCCTCGGCGTTGACCAGCAGCGGCTCGCCACCCGACAGCACCGCGCCGCCGAGATAGGCCTGGTAGAAGGGGTTGGGCAGCGCGACGATCGGCTTGCCCCCGCCCTTCTGCTGCGGTGTCGCCACCGTCGAGATGATGTAGACGCCTTCCTTGCTGCCAGCCGTCGGATGAACGTGCAGGTTGGGATCGAGCAGGCCCGGGGGCAGCTTGTAGCGGCGCGTCAGCCATTCGCAGATCGCGAGGTTGAGGTCAGGCAGGCCCTGGTTGGGCGGATAGCGGTTCCAGCCGTCGACTTCGTCGATCACGATCTGCCGAGCGAAAGCGGGCATCGCGCCCTGCGGCTCGCCGACCGACATGTTGATCAGCGACAGGTGCGCCGGCGGCGCTATGGGAGCGATGAGGGCGTTCAGCCGCGCAAAAGGAAAGTCGGTCAGCGTCTCGGTCAGGCGCGGATTGAACATTCTCGTATCCAATGGCCGAACAGGCCGAAACAAATCAAAGGTGCCGGCCGGGGACGGCCAACCTATCGCCACATTCTATGGAACAAATTAGCCAATAACAACAATGGAATAGGCTTGTTTCTTCAGACGGTGGGCGGGACCGGGTCACCGGCGAACCACGATCGCCAGGCGCCGAGACGCCCGGCATCGACGACTTGTCGCGAGCCGCCCAATCCACGACCAACCGCCCAACACGGCGGGCCGCCCCCCGGCAAGACAGCAGGGTGGAAGCGCTCGCCCGACCCAGAAGCGCTCGCCTGACTCTCTCGCCTGACTCTAAAGTGCGTTGGAGCCAGATTCGCCGGTGCGGATGCGCAGGGCCTGCTCGACCGGCGTGACGAAGATCTTGCCATCGCCGATCTTGCCGGTGTGTGCCGCCTTCTGGATCGCCTCCACGGCTCGCTCTACCTGGCTGTCGTCGACCACGATCTCGATCTTCACCTTGGGCAGGAAGCTCACGAGATACTCGGCACCGCGATAAATCTCGGTCTGGCCCTTCTGGCGGCCGAAACCCTTGACCTCGCTCACCGTCAGGCCCGACACGCCGACGCCGGTCAGCGCGTCGCGCACCTCGTCGAGCTTGAACGGTTTGATGATGGCGGACACGAGTTTCATCTGCTTTTCCTCCAGCCTTCCGGCATGCCGAGACAGAGTGGCGTCTGGCGTGAACGGCGTCAAATTGCCGACAGAAAGAGGGCCCGGCGAGAAACTCGCCGGGCCCCAGGGTCCGCCGCGATACGGGCGGCGGATGACAGGGAACCAGGAGGAGAGGGGTTCCCGATCTCCTGTAAGAGACGGTCTAGTGGATCGTCTCCCCATGCAGGTTGATGTCGAGGCCCTCGATCTCTTCCTCGGTCGTCACGCGCAGCCCGATCAGGGCATCGACGACCTTGAGGATGATGAAGGTGGCGATCGCGCACCACGCGATGCAGACCAGCGAGCCCCAGAGCTGCGTCAGGACCTGGCCGGCGTTGCCGTCGATCAGTCCCTTCTTGCCCTCGCCGCCGATCATTTCGACGGCGAACACGCCGGTCAGGATGGCGCCGACGAAACCGCCGATGCCGTGCACGCCGAACGCGTCGAGCGAGTCGTCGTAGCCCATCGCCTTCTTGAGGCCGGTAGCGCCCCAGAAGCAGACCAGTCCGGCGATGATGCCGATGGCCAGCGCGCCCATCGGAGTGACGAAGCCCGAGGCCGGGGTGATTGCGACGAGACCGCCGACGGCACCGGAGATGATGCCGAGGACCGACGGCTTGCCGCGCGTCACCCATTCCGCGAACATCCAGGCGAGAGCCGCCGCGGCCGAGGCGAACTGCGTCACGGCCATCGCCATGCCTGCGTTGGGGCTGGCGCCGACGGCCGAGCCGGCGTTGAAGCCGAACCAGCCGACCCACAGGAGGGAGGCGCCGATCACCGAGTAGACCAGGTTGTGCGGCGCCATGTTCTCGGTGCCGAAGCCCTTGCGCTTGCCGATGACGAGGGCGCAGACGAGGCCCGCCACGCCGGCGTTGATGTGCACGACGGTGCCGCCGGCATAGTCGAGGACTCCCCAGTCGCCGAGGAAGCCGCCGCCCCACACCCAGTGGGCGATCGGCGCGTAGACGATCAGCGACCACAGCGCCATGAACCACATCATGGCCGAGAACTTCATGCGCTCGGCGAAGGCGCCGGCGATCAGGGCCGGCGTGATGATGGCGAAGGTGAGCTGGAAACACATGAAGACGGTCTCGGGAACCGTCTTGGCGAGGTCATGCACGCTGTCGAGCGTGAGGCCCGCCATGAAGATACGGCTCAGGCCACCGATAATCGAACTGCCCGGCGTGAAGGCCAGGCTGTAGCCGACGATCAGCCAGAGCACGGAGATCATGCAGGTGATGGCGAAGCTCTGCATCACCGTCGCCAGCACGTTCTTCTTGCGGACCATGCCGCCGTAGAACAGCGCGAGACCCGGGATGGTCATCATCAGCACGAGAGCCGTCGCGGTGAGCATCCATGCCGTGTCGCCGGTATCGAACTTGGGCGCGGCCGCCGGAGCAGGCGTCGCGGCGGCCTGGGCCAGTGCAAGCGCCGGCAGGAGCAGCACTGCGGCGGCCCCCGCGCCCGCCAGCACCGAGTTGGTCTTGAACTTCATCGTTGTCCCCTGGTTCCTGAGTTGATTGTGGTGTGTCGGATCACAGCGCTTCGATGCCGGACTCGCCGGTGCGGATGCGGACCGCCTGCTCGACCGGCATGACGAACACCTTGCCGTCGCCGATCTTGCCGGTGCCCGCCGCCTTGCGGATCGTCTCGACCGCGCGCTCGACCATGGTGTCGTCGATCACGACCTCGATCTTCACCTTCGGCAGGAAACTCACGGCGTACTCCGCGCCGCGATAGATCTCGGTCTGGCCCTTCTGCCGGCCGAACCCCTTCACTTCACTTACGGTCAATCCCTGGATGCCGAGCGAGGTAAGGGCGTCCCTGACCTCGTCCAGCTTGAAGGGCTTGAAAATTGCCACGATCATTTTCATTTGCGCCTATCCTCCAACGGGCGGCACGCTCGCCCCCAAAGTTCAATTCATCGAGAGCAAGGGTCGTGCCAACGCACCGTGACATCCCCGGCGGTTATCCTGGCACACCACTTGCAGGGATTGAGGCGGAATCAAGTCGTAAGTCTTTGGGGGTGGTCGTGTTGCTTAAAAAGTTAGCTGTTCTGGGTACTGCGGTGCTTACGACTTGTGCGGCCAGCATGGCCTATGCACAGGGCACGCCAGATTCGCAGACCGTGACGGTCACGCAGGATCCGCAGACGCAGGTGGCCCAAGGTACGCCGGATGCGGCGACGCAGGGGGCACCGGCGAAGGAACCGTGGACGGCGCCGTTCGGCGGCAACTTCACCGCCGGCTTCGCCGTCCTCAACGATTACTCCTATCGCGGCATCTCGCAGACCCAGCGTCAGGTCGCCATTCAGGCATCCCTGGGCTACGAGACCCCGACCGTCAGCGAGAATATCCCGCTCAGCGCCTATGTCGGCGCCTGGGGCTCCAACGTGAACTTCCCCGGCACCGGCACCTTCGCCGAGATCGACCTCCTGGCCGGCCTCAAGCTCAAGCTCCTGGACGACAAGCTCACCTTCGACCTGGGCTACATCCGCTACAACTACCTCAGCGCCCCTTCGTCCCTGTTCTACGACTTCAACGAGTTCGGCCTCGTCGCCGGCTACGATTTCGGCGTCGCCCAGGTCAGCGCCGCGGTCCGCTACAGCCCCAACTTCTTCGCCAACTCGGGCAACGCCTGGTACAAGTGGGCCTCCGTCACCGTCCCCATGCCGTTCATACACGTCAACGAAAACGTGGCGTTCAAGGCGTTCGGCACCATCGGCAACCAGTATGTCGAGCGCTTCGTCAACTACGGCATTCCCAACAACAACTATTGGGATTGGCAGCTCGGTCTCGTCGTGTCGGTCTACGGCTTCGACCTCTCCGCCGCCTATACCGGCACCAACCTCAGCGTTCAGGACTGCCTCGGCACCCAGAACTGCGCCAGCCGCGTCATCCTCGGCATCGCAAAGTCGTTCTGATTCCGTTCGAACAATCCAGGCGACCATAGAGGGTTGCCGCCCTTCGGGGCGGCTGCCATCTATGGTCCATGGATAGCCGTCCCCCGAATATCGGCCCGCCCGACCTCACCCCCTCGGGCCTCGCCCCGTTCGATCTCGCTGTCGTAGGGGCAGGGCTCAACGGCAGCCTTCTCGCTCTGGCTGCCGGCGAGACGGGGCTTTCGACCGCGCTCATCGACCGCATACCACTCGCCTCCCTGACCGAGGCGGGCTTCGATGGCCGCACCACCGCGATCGCCTTCACCAGCCAGCGCCTTTTCGCGGCGCTCGGTATCTGGGACGAGGTGGCGGCCAACGCCGAGCCGATTCGCGACATCCGGATTTCCGACGCCGGTCACGACGGCCGCGCCAGCCCGTTCTTCCTTCATTTCGACCATCGCGAAGCCTCCCGGGACGCCGACATGGCCGCGCCGATGGGCTGGATCGTCGAGAACCGCTTCCTGCGGGCTGCCTTGCTCCGCCGGCTCGCCGCCTGCCCGAAGGTCGAGCTCGTCTCGCCCGACGAGGTGGTTGAGACCGAGCGCGGGCCGGGTCGCGCCGCGCTGGTATTGAAGAGTGGCCGGCGCCTCGCCACCCGCCTCATCGCCTCGGCCGAGGGCCGCTTCGGCTCGATGCGCGAGGAGGCCGGCATCGGCGCGCGCAGCTGGTCGTACGACCAGATCGCGATCGTCCTGGTGGCCCACCATGCCGAGCCGCATCGCGGCGTTGCCCAGGAAAAATTCCTGCCCGGCGGCCCTTTCGCCATCCTGCCGATGACCGACGGTCCGGGCGGCGAGCATCGTTCGTCGATCGTGTGGACCGAGCGCGCCGATGTCGCGCGACGCCTGCTCGAACTCGATACAGCGCGCTTCCAGGCGGAGTTCGCGCGGCGGTTCGGCGACCATCTCGGGCCGGTCGCGGCGGCGGGACCGCGCTGGTCCTATCCGCTGCGCCTCGTCCACGCCGACCGTTACATCGACACGCGCCTGGTGCTGGTGGGCGATGCCGCGCACGGCATCCATCCGATCGCGGGCCAGGGCTACAATCTCGGCGTTCGCGATATTGCGGCGCTGGTCGAGGTGATGGTCGACGCCAAGCGCCTCGGTCTCGACGTCGGCGGCGCCGACACGCTGGAGCGCTACGCGCAATGGCGGCGGGCGGACAATCTCACAATGGTCGCCGCCACCGACCTGCTGAACCGGCTGTTCTCCAACGACATCGCGCCGCTCCGCCTGGTGCGCGATGCAGGCCTCGCCGCGGTGAATCGCGTTCCGGCGCTCCGCCGCTTCTTCGTCCGCCACGCGATGGGCCTCGTCGGCGACCTGCCCAAGCTGATCAGGGGCGAGCGGCCCTAGACTTGCCGGCCCTAGACTTGCCGGATCGCGAGCCCTATCTCAGGGGCCCATTTCGAGGACCCTCCATGGCCAGTCCACAGACATCGGCGCAAGTGCCCGTCACCGTGCTCACCGGCTATCTCGGTGCCGGCAAGACCACCCTGCTCAACCGCATCCTGAGCGAGCAGCACGGCAAGAAATACGCCGTCATCGTGAACGAATTCGGCGAGCTGGGCATCGACAACGACCTCGTGGTGAATGCCGACGAGGAAGTCTTCGAGATGAACAACGGCTGCATCTGCTGCACCGTGCGCGGCGACCTGATCCGCATCATCGAAGGGCTGATGAAGCGCAAGGACAAGTTCGACGGCATCCTGGTCGAGACGACCGGCCTCGCCGATCCCGGACCGGTGGCGCAGACCTTCTTCACCGACGAGGACGTCAAGGCCAGGACGCGACTCGATGCCATCGTGACCGTGATCGACGCCAAACACTTCTTCGGCCAGCTCGAACAGGGCGCCGAGGCCGAGCAACAGGTGGCGTTTGCCGACGTGATCCTGCTCAACAAGACAGATCTTGTGACTCCCGACGAGCTCAAGAAGGTCGAGGACAGGATCCGCGGCATCAACCGCTATGCCCGCATCCACCAGACGCAGAAGAGCCAGATCGCGCTCGACGCCATCCTCGACAAGGGCGCTTTCGACCTCGGTCGCATCCTCGAGTTCGAGCCGGACTTCCTGCACAGCGGCCACGACCATCATCACGAGGACGAGGTCCGGAGCCTGTCGATCACCGCCGACCGTCCGGTCGATCCCGACAGATTCCAGAAATGGATGGGCGCGCTCCTGCAGATCAAGGGCGGCGACATCTTC
>JABMNB010000557.1 GCA_013205335.1 Rhodospirillales bacterium | reverse complement strand
TCGCCCCAGCTCTTTCAAGTGCACCATGATCCAGATGGTGGGCCGTGGGCTGCGCACGGTGAACCCGCAGGAGCACCCCGGCGTGGTCAAGTCCGACTGCATCGTGCTCGACTTCGGCACCTCGTCGCTGCTGCACGGCTGCCTGGAGCAGGACATCGACCTCGACGGGTACCAGGGACAGGGCGAGGCGCCGACCAAGATCTGCCCGTCGTGCGAAGCCGAGGTGCCGCTTGCGGTAATGGTCTGCCCGCTTTGTGGGCACACCTTCGCATCGGGCGGTGGCGGCGGGCCTGAGCCGATCGACACCTTCATCATGACCGAGATCGACCTCTTGAGCCGGTCGAGCTTCCAGTGGTGCGATCTCTTCGGCGACGACGCGGCGCTGATGGCCAATGGCTTCAATGCCTGGGGCGGTGCGTTCTTCCTGGAGGGGCGCTGGCATGCCGTCGGTGGCGCCAAACAGCTTCCTCCCAGGCTCATCGCGATGGGCGAGCGTTCAGTCTGCCTGGCGGCGGCCGACGACTGGCTGAATGAAAACGAGACGGACGAGTCGGCGCACAAGTCCAGGGCGTGGCTAAAAGAGTCAGCCACGAACCGGCAGCTTGCCTACCTGCCGCCCGAGTGCCGGCTCGACTACAGCCTGACGCGGTACAAGGCCTCCGCGCTGCTGACCTTCCGCTTCAACCGCGGCGCCATCCGCTCGCTGGTGCTCAACGCAACGGCGTCCAGCCTGGAACAGGCGGCATGACCGGCCATGCGCAATCCCGTCGCGCCCTGCGCCGTCTGCGCGCGCTCCTCCCGAGGCTTCGGCTGGTTCGATCCGACCCGCCAGAAGCCATCCCGGCCCAGCGTGGCCTTCTGCAGCATGTCTTGCCAGGCGTTGTGGACCGGTCTGGCCCGGAGGTCTTTCGACATGGTTGATCTGACTGAACAGGAACAGGCCGCCATCCGCGCTGCCATGAGGCCGGTGGCCGAGATCATGGAGGAGATCGGCTGGGACACCCGCCTGATCGACCTCACCGAGCCGCAGGTGCTGACGCTGATCGAGGTCGCCGTCGGCGGCTTCCAGGACGCCATGCACGCCACTGCTCGTAACAGCCCAGAGGTGCCCTTCTGATGATGGACTTCAACAGCCGCGCCCAGACGGCGGACCACGTCAACGGCGCGATCGACACGGCCCTGGTCGCGCAGGATGCCGACCGGGCTTCGCGACCCTATCTCGGCGGTTCGCGCCTCGGCCATCCCTGCGAGCGCGCCCTGCAGTTCGAGTTCACCGCCACTCCGAAGGACGAGGGAGCCGGGTTCGACGGCCGCATCCTGCGCATCTTCGCCATCGGCCATGTGCTCGAAGACGTCGCGGTCGACTGGCTGCGCAGCGCGGGCTTCGACCTGCAAACGCGCAAGGGCGGCGACCAGGCCGGCCAACAGTTCGGCTTCTCGGTCGCCGGTGGCCGCGTCCGCGGGCATGTCGACGGTGTGATCCTCGACGGTCCGTCGATCCCGGGGCTCGGGTTCCCGGCGCTGTGGGAATGCAAGACCATGAACGCCAAATCCTGGCGTGCGACGTCGAGCAAGGGCGTCACCGCGAGCAAGCCGGTCTACGCCGCGCAGATGGCGATCTACCAGGCCTACATGGACGCGTCGCTGCCGGGTGTCGCCAGCAATCCGGTGCTGTTCACAGCCATCAACAAGGACACCGCCGAGCTGCATCACGAGTTGGTGCCATTCGACGCCGCCCTCGCGCAGCGCATGAGCGATCGGGCGGTGCGCGTCCTGCAAGCCACCGACGCCGGCGAGCTGCTGCCGCGCATCGCCAGCGCTCCCGACTTCTACGAGTGCCGCTTCTGCCCCTGGGCGCAGCGCTGCTGGGGGCTGCCGGCATGAGCGACGACAACGTCATCCACTTCAATCCCTGGGGCGACTTCAACGACGCGCCAGTGCAAGCGGACCCCTTCGGCGCCGAACCAGACTCCGAGCAGATCGCGATCTTTCTCGATCTGGTATTCGGCTATTGCGACGGCTGGGTGCCGCTGCGCGGGTTCGTCGACAAGGGGCAGGGCCTCGCCGGGCGCCCGCACAATGTCTGGGTCGAGGCCGCCGGTGCGATGCTGGAGAAG
>JABMNB010000062.1 GCA_013205335.1 Rhodospirillales bacterium | reverse complement strand
GCGCCTCGCCGACCGGTGCCCGCGCCAATATTTCCGGTGATACCAGCGTGTTGGATTCCGTTACGACGGACCGCACCTTCTGGTCGAATGCGAACCCGCCCGGCTTTTCAGGGATCGAGATGAAAAGCAGCTGGAACGCCACGGTGCGCGAGTCATGGCGCAGGAAAAGCGAGCCGGAGGCAAGCTTGGCGTGCTTGGCGTCAGTCGGGAAGACGCTGCGCGGTACAGCAAACTTCAGGCGCTCGGGTGTTACGACGGCCTCGCCCCGCCATGAGCCGATCGTCAGCACCGGCGGTGTTCGGTCCCTTTTCAGGCGCAGACCCATAACTTCGATCTCGATCACGGGATCGTCGCCGGCCGGAGAGGCGGGAGCCAACGGTTCGCTCGGCACCGTGCGCCGGGGCGCCAGGAACATCGGCGTGTAGGAAAGAATGACCGGCGAGAGATCGAAGGACGCCATCCACTCCAGGTCCGCCGGAATGCCGCTTGCCGCCTGCGACACGGCAGCGGTCCCTCCGGGGGTGCCGGGGCGATCGATCGCGGCGCGCAACGCGGCATTCACCGCCTCCAGCCTGGCAAACATCTCCCGTCGCGTGGCCGGCAACCGGTCGAAGGGCTGCTCGCGCTCGGCTTCGAATCGCGAGGCCAGCGCATCGAACAGCAGGCTCGCCGAGCGGAATGAAGAAAGCATCTCGATACGCGCCAGGCTGTCGGCACGCGCCTGCAGTTCGGCGCGCTCCGCCTGCAGGATGACGAGTTTTTCCGCGATCGTCGGCGGGGCCGGGATGCTTCGGTCTTCGGATTGCTGGGCGTATGCCAGCGCGGCCCCCGTGACCAGAATGACCACGAGAAGCAGCAGCACCAGTGTGCGACCCCAGAGCGATTCGGGTTCGGTCGAGCCAGCCGTCATGCCGCGCGTTCTAGCACGGCCGCCGGTGGCATCACCGGCGGCCGATTGTCTGGATCAATAGGAGAAGAGCACCGGCAGCGGCGACGTCAGGATGAGATCGCGCGTGACTCCGCCGAAGATCATCTGACGCAGCCGGCTCTGCGTGTAGGCGCCCTTCACGATCAGGTCGGCGCCCATCGTCTGCGCCCGCTCGATGATGGTCTGACCGGCCGTTTTCGTCCCTGGTTTCACGTGCTGGCCCGTCACGTTTAGCCCATGGCTCTTCAGTGACTCGGCGATTTCCATGGCCGTCGGGCCAGGTACCATTGCGCCTTCGACGCTCAGCACTTCGATCGCCTCGGCGCCGCTCAATACCGGCATGGCAAGGGAGATCGCACGGGCGCTCTCCGTCGAACCGTTCCACGCGAACAGGATGCGCTTCCCGACCATGCCGCTGAAACCCGGCGGCACGACGAGGACCGGACGGCCCGAATCGAACAATGCCGTTTCGAAGACGCTTTCGGGCATCTTCGGCAGCGAGCCGGGCTGCGGCAGCACGATGAGATCGTAGGCGCGGCCGATCGTGCCGATCGCCGTCGGGCCGCTGTCGTCGGCCGAGCGCCACTCGGCGACAAGGCCCGTTGCGCGTTCGTCGAAGGCCTGCTTGACCGCCGCTACCCGCTGACGCTCCTCGGCGTCCTCGGCCAGGCCGCCGCCGATCGGTGCGCCCATGCCGGCATCCGCCCAGGCCATGCTCATGACACCGTAGGAAGGCGGTTCGAGGCCGATCAGGCGCGCGCCGAACGTTCGCGCGATCTTTGCGGCCAAATCGAACGCGGACGGATCTTCCGACGTCCAGGCCATTGTCAGAATGGACTTCATGCTCCGCCCTCCTTGTTGGAGCGACGATAACACGAGGCTCGCCGGAGCGCGCGCCACGATGAACTTGATACAATTCTCACATTGAATCAGTTCATCACTTCAATAACTTAAGGTTGATTTTTAAACTGATTTTTTAAAGCGGGGCGCTCAATCGACCCCCAACATTTCTTCACTTCGGAGATATCGATGCTGTCCTTTTTTCGCCGATTGATGGCGGACGACAAGGCCGCCACCGCGATCGAATACACGCTGATCGCCTCCCTGATCGCCGTCGCGGCGATCACCGCCATCAGCACCGTGAGCGGCAAGGGCCTCTAACGGGCTGTTGAAGCAGGCTTTTTGCAGGTCCCGGCGAGCAACGTCGACCCGCCAGCGGTACCAGGATACCTGAATCAGGGGGTGCGACCCTCAATTCGTTCGATTCGTTTGTTTCGTTTATTTCGTTTATTCGCCAAGGACCGGCATTTTCAACGGCCTGCCAGGCCGGCCCTTCACCGGCGGTCGTGTATCAGGCGATCTGGCGGGCCGAAGGCACGATCCAGGCGAAGCGGTCGGACAGGGCCGCAAGCGTGATCCGGTTGATGACCTCCGCGGCGATCGTATCCCCGCCCGTGGCATCGGGCAGGTCGCGCGTTGCCACCGTATCGGCCGCAATGGTGCTCATGAAACCCTGGTCGGTTGCCGCCCGCACCGTCGCGGAAACGCACATGTGGGTCATGAAGCCGCCGACGATCAGGTTCTTGCGGCCAAGCCCGCCGAGCTGCGTGACGAGATCGGTTCCCGCGAAGGCATTGGGCAGCCCCTTGTCGATGATCGTCTCGCCGCCGCGCGGGGTCAGTTCCTTTACGATCTCGTAGCCGGTCGACGTGGGGTTGAAGGCCCTGCCCTTGGACTGGTGCCGTACATGGACGACGGGGGCTCCCGCCATGCGTGCCTTTTCCAGCAGGACGGCCAGCGCGTCGACCGCAGACTGCACACCGGTCAGCGGCAGCAATCCGTCCGTGTATTCCCTCTGCGCATCGATGATCAGCAGGATCCCGTCCGCCATGGTGGCGGGCGTCGGTTGCGCGCCGGCCATCTGCAGCATGGTCATTGCCATGGTCACTTCCTCCACCATTTCCCGGTTGTGTAACTCTCTGCGCCATCAACGCTCATGGCGCTCGGATTTGCAACACCTCCGAGAGGGAGTCTTAATGCCCCTTAGAGGAAGCGGATGCAGACCGTGGGCGAGTATCGCGATGAGCGATCGGGGGCGCATATGAGAGCGATCATCATCGGTGGCGGCATCATGGGCCTTGCGACGGCCTGGGGGTTGGCGCGTCAGGGTCACGAGGTCGACCTGTTCGAGCAGGGACTTCTGCCCAACCTGCTCGCCTCGTCGATGGACGAGCATCGGCTGATCCGCCATCCCTACGGCGCCCATGTCGGGTACGCCCGAATGATCGACGAGGCCTATGCCGCGTGGGCCCTCCTGTGGGCCGACCTCGGGCAGACGCTCTATGAACCGACGGGGACACTGGCCCTGAGCGGCAACGGCGCGGATTGGGCCGAGCGGTCGGCCGCCGCCCTCGCCTTGATCGGCAGGCCGATGACCGAGCTTTCGATGGCCGAGTTGCCGCGTCGCTTCCCCTTGCTCGACACGAACGGGCTCGAGCGCGCCTTCTGGATCGACACGGGCGGCGTGCTGCTGGCGCAGGACATCGTCGCCGCGCTCGCGCGCCACCTGGGCTCACAGCCCGGCGTGCGACTTCACGGCAACACGCCGGTACGTTCGGTGGATCTCGAACAGGGCCGCATCGTCACCGACGCCGGTGCCGTACATGGTGCCGATATCGTCGTCGTCGCGGCCGGCGCCTGGGCGCCTCGTCTCCTGCCTGCGCTCGGCACGCGCGTCGTGCCCTCTCGCCAGGTGGTCGTGTATTTCGATCTGCCGGAGGATCAGCGCGCGGCCTGGGCGAAGGGTCCGATGATCATCGAGAAGACCGGCGATGTCGGCCTCTATCTGGTGCCGCCCGTCCGGGGGCGCGGCATGAAGGTCGGCGACCACGAATTCAGCCGCACAGGCGATCCCGCTGGAGGCCGCGATGCCCAGGAAGGCGAGATGGCCGCCCTGCTCGACCGCTGCCGCAGCCTGCTCAAGGGCTTCGAGCGTTGGCAGATCCGCAATCTCAAGGTCTGCTTCTACAGCGTCACCGATGACGAACGCTTCGTGGTCGAGAAGCAGGGAGCCAGGGGATGGGCGATGTCGCCTTGCTCCGGCCACGGCTTCAAGTTCGGTGCCCTGATGGGGCTCGAACTTGCGCGAACCATAGCCGAGGGTCGCGACTCCACGGCGCACGCGCGCTGGGCAGCCGGTCTGGTCGGCGATGAGCCGACCTGACAAAATGCAGTGATTCAGGGAGACAAATAGACATGGCAACCGCCAAGCGCCGCACGTCGAAGGCCGCACCGAAGAAAGAAACCGGATTGCGCCAGGGTCTCGCCACCTATGGCGACGCAGGCTTCTCGCTGTTCCTGCGAAAGGCCTTCATCAAGGCGGGCGGCTATTCCGATGACGCGCTCGACCGGCCGATCGTCGGCATCACCAACACCTTCTCGGATTACAATCCCTGCCACGGCAACGTGCCGGACCTGATCGAGGCGGTGAAGCGCGGCGTCATGCTGGCCGGCGCGCTGCCGATGGTCTTCCCGACCATCTCGATCCACGAGAGCTTCTCCCATCCGACCAGCATGTTCCTGCGCAACCTGATGTCGATGGACACCGAGGAGATGATTCGCGCCCAGCCGATGGACTCCGTCGTGCTGATCGGCGGTTGCGACAAGACACTGCCGGCCCAGCTCATGGCCGCGGCGAGCGCCGACCGGCCGGCCGTCGTGCTGCCCGTGGGACCAATGCTGGTCGGCCACTTCAAGGGCGAGGTGCTGGGCGCCTGTACCGACTGCCGCCGTCTGTGGGGCCAGTATCGCGCCGGCACATTTTCCGAAGCCGACATCGAACAGGTGAGCGAGCGCCTCGCCCCGACCAAGGGCACCTGCATGGTGATGGGCACCGCCAGCACGATGGGCTGCATCGTCGAGGCGCTGGGCATGGGCCTGCCGAACAGCGGCTCGATTCCGGCCACCCATTCCGACCGTCTGCGCATTGCCGAGCAGACCGGCAGGCTGGCGGCCGAGATGGCCGTCAATCACGGCCCCAAACCCAGCGAGATCATGACCAGGGCGGCGTTCCGCAACGCGCTCACCGTATTGCAGGCGATCGGCGGCTCGACCAACGCGCTGGTGCATCTCACCGCGGTGGCGCGCCGGCTGGGCATCGACATCGAACTCGAAGAGTTCGACGAGATCGGTCGCAGCGTGCCGGTGCTGGTCGACCTCAAGCCCTCGGGCGATCACTACATGGAGCATTTCCATTGGGCCGGCGGCAACTCGCGCCTGATGAAGGAGATTCGCAAGACGCTCGACGAAAAGTGCAAGACGGTGGCCGGCAAGACGCTGAAGCAGGTCATCGACGACGCCGAGATGGTGCCGGGGCAGACGGTGATCCGCACGAGCGCGAATCCGATCAAGCCGACCGGCGGCATGGCCGTGCTGCGCGGCAATCTCGCGCCGCGCGGTGCCGTCATCAAGCACTCGGCCGCCTCGCCCGCGCTGATGACCCACACCGGCCGCGCCGTGGTGTTCGACTCCCTGGAGGATCTCGCCGCCCGCGGCGACGATCCGAATCTCGACGTGACCGCCGAGGACATTCTCGTGCTGCGCAATGCCGGTCCCAAAGGCGCGCCCGGCATGCCCGAGGCGGGATCCTTCCCCATCCCGATGAAGCTCGCGCGCGCCGGCGTGAAGGACATGATCCGCATCTCCGATGCGCGCATGAGCGGCACGGCGTTCGGCACCATCGTGCTGCATGTCGCGCCCGAGGCCGCGGTCGGGGGGCCGCTCGCCCTGGTGAAGACCGGCGACCGCATCACGCTGGACGTGCCCAGGCGCCGGCTGGACCTTCACGTCGATGCGAAGACGCTGGCCGCCCGTCGCAAGACCTGGAAAGCGCCGCCGCCCCATCCCGGCAGCGATCGTGGCTATACCGGCCTGTTCTTCAAGACCGTGCTGCAGGCCGACGAAGGCGTCGATTTCGATTTCCTCGGACCGGCGAAGTGATCGACGCCAGGCTTCCGCGCATCTCGGTCGTCGTCACGTGCTACAATTGCCGTGACTACATCGCAGACGCCGTCCGCTCGGTCGCGCGCCAGACGCTGCGCGATTTCGACTGCGTCATCGTCGATGACGCCTCGACCGACGATTCCGCCGCCGTCATCCAGAGCACCCTCGACGCGCTTGCCGACTCCCGCTTCCGGCTGATCCGCCTGGAGAAGAACGTCGGCCAGACCGGCGCCACGCGCCGCGGCCTCGCCGAGACGCGCGCAACCTTCGTCTGCTTCCTCGATTCCGACGATCTGTGGAATACAGACTTTCTCGAACGCCATCTCGCCGCGCACCTGAACGAGACCTATGCGGTGGGCTTCACTGCCTGCAACGCGCGCCTGATCGACAGCCAGGGCGCGCTGATCGCCGGCGGCGTCTACTGGTTCGGCAAGGATCGCGTCCAGGTCGACCGCGACCAGGCCTTCGTGCCGCTCGACCCGGCGCGCGTGCCCACGCTCGATGCGGCGCGCGGCACCGCGGGCTGGCAAGGCCAAACGCCCTATCGCCTGTACACCAAGCGCGTGGTGCATTGGGTCTGGGTCAGCACCTCGTCGATGATGTTCCGCCGCTCGTTGATCGACCTCGTCTTTCCCGAAGACGACGAGGCCTTTCGCCTGCACATGGATTTCTACATCGTCGTCATGGCCCAGATGGTGGCGGGATCCCTGCTGATCGACGAAGCGCTCTATTCCTATCGCCTCCACGGCCGCAACGGCGCTGCCGACAACCCCGTCCTCGGCGGTCGTCTTCATTTATCGAGCCGGAACTGGGGCGACACGCATGCTCGCATGCTTGATCTCATGCTCACTGCAATGATGCGCAACAATGAACGTTTCATAACGGCCCTAGGCGATCGCCAGTACCGCCGCATGGTGTTGCGGATGCGCGCCGCTCGTACATCTCCCTTGATCGGCTGGGCGCTCGTCGTTCGGAGTTGGTTGATCTAGCACTGCTCCTGCTTCACTCTTGCGACGAGGACGTTCCCGGCCTGCACGGGAACCGGGGGAGAAAGTCGTCGTGAGTAGGTTCGGACGGTGTGCAATCGTTTTCGTTTTGCTACTGGCCGGCAGCGTTGGCGCTGTCATGGCGGACGCGCGTCCGGCTCTGGCGCAGACGGCGGCGGTTCCGGCAGCGGACGAGGCTGAGTACGACGCGGCCTTCCAGGAGATGCTGCGGAAGCCGTCCGATCTCGACGTCCTCTTCAAGTTCGCGATGATCGCTTCCAAGACCGGCGATCTCGAGGGCGCCATCTCGGCGCTCGAACGGATGCTGCTGGTCGATCCCGACCTGCCGCGCGTCCGCCTCGAGCTGGGCGTGCTCTACTACAGGCTGGGCTCCTTCGAAGTCGCCCGCAGCTATTTCGAGATGACGCTGAAGTCGGCCTCGTTGCCGCCGGACGTGAAGAGCCGCGCCGAACAGTTCCTGGTGGAGTCTGAGAAGCGCCTGACGCGGTCGCGGTTCAGCGGCGAAGTGTTCGCCGGCATGCGTTATCAGTCGAACGCGAATCTCGGGCCGCCGACGTCGAGCGTTCGGCTGTTCGGCCAGGCGGCCAACCTGAACCAGACGGCGTTGGGCACAGCCGACTGGGGCGCCGTAACTTCAGGCTTCGTCCGCCACACCTACGATCTCGGCCAGAACAACCGGGCCCAACTGGAAACCCAGCTCTCGGGCTACCTCAACCGGCAGTTCCAGATCCAGGCGGCCAACGTCTCCATCCTCGACCTGACTTCGGGACCGCGCTTCCAGGTGTTCCAGGGGATCTTCGAGGATGTCTCGCTGAAGCCGTTCGGCACCGTGGGTTACATCTGGGTCAACGACGTCCCGTATTACGGCAGCTTCGGATCGGGTCTCGAAGTGGGCACGCTGCTGTCGGACAGACTGCGCAACACCACGAACGTCAACTGGCGGCGGCAGATGTACCAGAACAGCTGGTATCTCCCGACCAACAACCAGTTCACCGGCGTCGAATACACCGCCAACACGACCTTCCAGTATCAGGTCAACGACGCCCTGATGCTCTATGCCAACGGCAATCTGCAGCGCTACCAGACCGACAGCACGCCCTGGCAGAACTACACGCTCTACGGCGCCGGCGGCGGCATGTCCTTCTCCTTCACCGATCCCCTGTTCAAGAGCCAGATGCCCTGGAGCATCAGCCTGTTCGCAAACGTCCAGTGGTGGTATTATGACCAGCCCGACGCTGTCGTGGATCCGACAGTGACGCGCCAACAAACCGACACGATTCTGAACCTTACTCTGTCCATTCCGTTCGATCAGCGGACGATGTTCACGGTCTCGGGCGGGCGGTTCGTGCGGTCCTCGGACCTTCCCAACTACGCGTTCACGAATAACAGTGCGCTCATCGGAGTAACCTGGCGCTTCTAGCGCTGTACAGGAGACCAACGTGGCAATTGCACTTCCCCGGACGAGCCTGTCACTGCTGACTGCGGCCCTTCTCGCGGCCGGTGGCTCTTCGTTGCTGCCCACCCTCGCCAGCGCGAAAGTCGGCGTCACGTCGGCGACCGACGGTGATCCGCGCGGCAGGCCACCGAGCGAGCCGGAACGCGTGTTGCGCGTGGGCATCGACGTACAGGCCAACGAGCTGATCACGACGCAGGCCAACGACCGCGCCCACCTGATGTTCCTCGACGGCACGTCGCTCTCGGTGGGTCCGAACGCACAGCTCACGATCGACAAGTTCGTCTACGATCCGGCGACCAAGACCGGCGACCTTGCCATCAACGCCAGCAAGGGCGTCTTCCGCCTCGTTGGCGGCAAGATCAGCAAGACCAACGCCATAACCGTCACCACCCCGTCGAGCACCATCGGCATCCGCGGCGGCATCAGCATCTTCAACGTCGGCCAGCAGCAGACGATGTCGATCTTTGTCTTCGGCATCAGCATGACGGTCGGCGCCGGCGGCAAGCTGGAGATCGTCACGCGCCCCGGCTTCCAGGTGACGACCATCTTCGGAGGCCTGCCGGGCCAGGCCGGCGCCGTGCCTCAGGGTGCATTGGGGGCATTCCTGGCACAGCTCGAAGGCAACAGGAACAGCAGTCAGTCGGGCGGGGCCGATCAGGCCGCGCAGAACTCGGGCTTTTCGGGCGCCAATTCGGGCCAGGGCTCCGGGAATACTTTGGGCAATCGCTTCGGGAGCGGTCCGGGGCCGCGCAACGCGAACCCCAGCAACGTCGTGACCAATGTTTTGATCAATTCGTTCGAGACAGCGCCATCCAACCTTCCGGAAATCGTCTCGAGAGCGAACCAGTCGCAGCAGACGATCACCTACAATGGCGTGATGGGCGGCCTCGTACGCGACAATGGCCGCTACTCCTTCGGCACGGGCACGTATCAGCAGGTCTGGTCGATGAACACGGGCGCCGGCAACACCACCGCGAACTTCAACAACAGCAACTACACCGGCACCACGACCCGCAACGGCAACAACGGCTTCAACGCCACGATGCCTTCGACGACGCCCAGCACGCCGGGCCGCACGATGACCATGAACGGTGTGTTCGTGGGCCAAGGACCGTTTCCGAACACTCAGGCGGGCGGTTTCACGGTGAACGGTCCCAACTATCGGGCCGGTGGTGCCTTCGCGGGACAGAAGGCGGTCACCAGCAGCGGCCCCTAAGGCACAGCGTCAATCGGGTGTCGCGGCGATAAAGTCCGCGATGGCGGCAACGTCGTCGCGCCGGAACCACGGCAAACCGCCATCTGAAGGTTGCACATCGGCCGCGATCGCGACGATGGCGGGATCGCCCGGCGACAGCGGCGCGGCATCCTCCGATGCCCGAACCTCGATCTTTGGATGCGCTTCGCGCTTGTAGCCTTCGATCAGGACGAGATCGGCGGGCGCCAATCGCGCCATCACTTCGGCGATCGACGGCTCCGGTGTCTCGCACATGATGGCGTAGCGTCGGCCGCCGACGAGGGCGACCTCGCTGGCACCGGCTACTCGATGACGATATGAATCGGTGCCTGGCAGGTCGATATCGATGTCGTGGTGGGCATGCTTGATGGTGGCCACGCGCCAGCCGCGGCGTACGAATTCCGCCACCAGTCGCTCCGTCAGCGTCGTCTTGCCGGCGTTCTTCCAGCCGGTGACGCCGAAGACGCGCGGCGCGGTCACTCCGTTATCCGTTCGGCGTGGGCATAGACGGTCAGGCGACCCTCGCGCACGAACGCCACCAGCGCGACCCCCGCCTGCTCGGCCGTCTCGATGGCGAGCGATGTCGGGGCAGAAACGGCTGCGATGGCCGACGCACCGATGGCCGCGGCCTTCTGGACCATTTCGTAGGAGCAGCGACTGGTCACAACCACGAAGCCACCCGCTTCGCCGCCGCCGCTTCGCGCCAGCGCGCCGGCCAACTTGTCGAGCGCATTGTGGCGACCGACATCCTCGCGAACGGCGACCAGCGTGCCATCGGCCGCCGCCCAGCCCGCGGCATGAGCGGCGCCGTTCGACCGGTTGATCTTCTGTTGTCCGGGCAATCCCGCCATCGCCCGCTCGATCGACCGCCGCGCCACCGGGTGCGGGCTCGTCACCGCCGCAACGGTGCGCAGGGCGGCATCCAGACTGTCGACGCCGCACAGGCCGCAGCCGGTACGCCCGACAAGGCTGCGCCGCCGCTCCTGGAGACCCGCCATCCGTTGCGTCGCGATCTCGAGCCTGACCTCGATGCCGCGCCCGACCGGCTCGACCTCGATGTCGTAGATTTCCGACGGCCTCTCGACGATCCGTTCGGTCAGGGTAAAGCCGCGGCCGAAATCCTCGAGGTCGCACGGCGTCGCCATCATCACCGCATGACTGATGCCGTTGTAGACCAGTGCGACCGCAACTTCCTCGGCAACCGTCTCTTCGAGCATCTCGCTGCCGCCGGCCGTAAGGCGGCGGGCCGGCCGGCGAACCGAGCCGTCGCGGCTCATGCCGTGGTCTCGTCGATCCTGAGGTGTCGGCCCTCGCGATCGAAGAACAGGCCGCGATTCAGGGTCAGGGGATCGGCCTTCACGTCGGCCTCGACCTCCTTGAGCTTGCGCGCGGCCACCCTGTCGGGCAGGGGGCCGCCCTCGTGGCCGAGGCCGACGAAGAAAGCGACACCGCTCCAGGGCGCGCGCGCCATCGAGCAAGGTCCGCATCTCCTGCCACGTCATCTCGTCACCGATCAGATGGGCATAGCTCGACTTCAGAAGCACCGTGCTGGCATCGCCGATCTGCACCAGCAGGATGAAGACCGTGAACGCCCCCGTGTCGGCGAACTGGGCCGCGAGCCAGTGCTCGAAATCGGTCTTCATCGCCGGTCCTAGAATTCGACCACGGGCGTGGGCGGCATATAGCGGTCGAAGACCTGCAGGAAGGGCTCGCCGCGCTCGGCCTCGTACCAGGCCTCGAAAGCGCGGAACGCGGCGACCGGATCGGCGATCACCGGCGGCTCGGGCGACGTGCCGTCCTGAGGTTCCGGCGGATGCGCGCCGGCATGCAGGGCTTCGGCGATGGGGCGCAACCAGTCGAGCAGTGGCCTCGCTCCCTCGCCCAGTTCGACCAGGCCATTCTCGATCCAGCCGATGTCGCGGAACAGCGCCTCGAGCTGGCGCTCAACCGCGATGTCCCGATCGGGCTCGAGGGCGGCGACCCTCGCCATGTCGGAGAGCGCGCTGAGGCGGCGCCACGCGAAGGTGCGCGCCCGCTCGGCCTCCCTGATCTGGGCCTCGACGGAGGCCCGCACCTTGCGCTCGGCCGTTTCGGCCGCGGTGCAATCCGCCTGGAGGCGGGCGATCAGGGAGTCTACGGCAGCCGGCATTCCAGCAGTTGACCCGACCGGCGGGGTTGCCGCAAGCCTCTCTACTTCGCGTACTTGAGCTCGACCTCGGCGACGCCGGCGGCGACGTTCAGGCCGATGCTGCCTTCGACGCTGACCGGCTGCAGGGTGACCTGGCCGCTGCCGCCGCCCAGCAGGACGTTGGCGCCGACGCCCCCGCCCACCGTGGCTTGCGCCGTCGCGCCGACATAGCCACCCGCCAGGGCGCCCGGCGCGATGCTGCCGGGAGCGAACACCAGCCACACGATCTGCGATTCCTTGGTGAAGCCGATATCGACACCGTAGCGCTTGATCGCGCCGGTGTACTTCTCGCCGACACCGTCGGTGCGGGCGAAGATGCAGTCGAGATCTTTCGAAGAGCCGAAGATGAAGCCCATGCCGCCCGCCACCTTGCAGGTGAGCGAGCCGACATTCGCGCCGGACTTGCCGGCCGCCTGAGGCGTGCCCGGAGCGGCCGGGGTCTGCGCCTGGGCGCCGTTGCCCAGAGTGACCAAGAGTACAGCGGTCGCAGCCGTCGTCAGTATGGATCGAAGCATGTCGAAATCCTTTCCAGCCATGAGAGTCAGTTTTCCTTCTTCGCTCGCTCGATCGCCTCGAGAATCTCGGTGAGGCCGACGTAGTAGACGACCCCCTGCTTGTGCATCTCATGCCGGATCGTGCGGATGAGGCCGGCCTTCCTGATCATGAGATTGGCCAGCGCGATCTTTGCGTCCTCGTTCGTCACATCGCCCTCTTCAGCGCGATCCTAGTTGTATTGACCACGGGCCTTCAGCACGTAGCCCGTCGCCCTGAAATCGGAATCCTGCCGGATGGCCGCCGCTATGGCCGGGTCGTTGCGCGGGTTGCTGCTCGCGATCAGCGCGTTCGTCTCGGCCTGGCAGTTCGAGCTGATGGAGCGCCCGATGCTCGACGCATCCGAACCGTCGACGGCAGCCGACGCGGCCTGCTTTAACAGGCAGGCATCCCGGGCTTCGTACGTCTGCTTGACCGATCGCACCGTCCAAGGCTCCGAATACTGGGAATTTGCCGAACACCCCGCCAGCGACAGCAAGGCGACGAAGATCAAGTTACGCATCGATGAGATCGACTCCCAGGAAACAAGCAAGATGGCGGAAGAGAGTGGGAGTCGAACCCACTAAGAACCGGCGAACGGCCCTCTCTGGCTTTGAAGGCCAGCCGCCCCACCGGGAGCGCTTCCCCTCCGGGACGGATGATTCACCAGAACCAATCCCGTGTCACCTGTCGTGCTAGGATGAAATTTCTCAAGGGATCCAGGATCATGACAATCCAGCTGAAGTACGTCATCGCGAATGTCTCGGATCTGGCGGCCTCAGTGGCCTTCTGGCGCGACACCGTCGGCCTGAAGCTCAAGTTCGAGAGCCCCGATTGGGCCGAATTCGACACCGGCACCACTCGACTGGCTCTGCAACCAGCGTCGCCGGCAAATCCGGCAGGGACATGGCAGCCGGGCCTGCGTGTTCCCGATCTGGCCGCCAAACGCGCCGAACTCAGCGCACGAGGCGTGAACGTCGGCGGCGACCCGCACGAAGAGCATGGATTCCTGCTGTCCCTGTTCAGCGGCCCCGACGACGCGCCGGTCAGCCTGAGCGGACCCGTCGCTAAGGCGTAGGCGGCGGACCGAACTGCCCCGCCTTTTGCGGCACCGCCCGGCGCAGGTCGCCGCGACGGATCGTGATGCCGTGACGATCGAAGAATTCCAGGATCTGGATCGCGAGCTTGCGGCCGTTGTCGAGCTTGTCGCGGAACTCCGCCGCGCTGAACTCGTGGCCGAATCCGTTCACGATGCCGACCATTTCGCCCACCACGGGGCGCAGGAAATAATGGTCGGGCGCTACTTCCACCACACGCCCCAGCTTCGAGAGCCGCTGCAGAAGCTTGCGCGTATCGGTCTCCGGCGCGTTGTAAGCCTGCGCAAAGTCACGGACCCGCGGCGGCTTGAAGCGATCGCGCGTCATGTCGGCCGATATCTTCTTCCATAGCGCCTCGTCGCGCGATCCCAGCTTCAAGGAATGGCCGGGAAGACGCAGGAAGGCGCCGTCGACGACGACGGTCTTGGCGCGAATCTCCCCATCGAGCAGCACCTTGAACACGGAGGCGGGCCAGCGATGCTTCAGTGTCACCCGCAGGCGTTCGGCCTGCAGACCCGGCGCATCGGCCTTGGTCTCGTGGAAGGTTTTGAGGGTTTCGACGATGTCCCTACGTGCCGCCTCGAGGATCGTCGCCAGAAAGCCGAAGCCCTCCAGCTTTTCTCCCCCGGCCATCTGCAGGAGTTTCTCGACCTCGGCAGGCCTCAGGTTTCGCGCCAGGCCGAAACGGGAGAGATCGACGTAGCCGCTCTCCAGGTCCAGCAGGCGCGGCATGACTTCGCCGTCGCTCTCGGCCAGTGCGCCCAACTCCGCCAGCCGTCGCTCGGCCCGGCGGTTGCGGGGCGGCCCGAACGGATCGATCACCGTCGCGCCGGCCATGGTGCGCGTCGCCGAAGGATCGCGGAGAATGACCCTGTCGCCGGCGAGTGCGCCGACCTTTTCATCGAGGACGATCTGGGCGAGCGCCGTGTCGCCCGGCGCCAGCCGCTCGCCTTCGAGCAGCGCCACGCGGCCCATCACATGGGCCGATCCCAGATGAACATGGACCGGCGACCAGTGCTTCAACGGCTGGGTTTCCGAGGAAAGCAGGCTCAGCCGGACATCGATGCGGTCGGTCGGCGCATGGAGTTCGGGGCTGACGACCCATTCGCCGCGCCGGATCGCGTCCTTGGAAAGCCGCGGCCCCGCGAGGTTGAGCGCGCAGCGCTCGCCGGCGCGCCCGATCCCTGCAGGCCGGTTCTGGGCATGCAGCGAGCGCACCCGCGCCTCGATGCCGGACGGCGTCAGCAGCAGCCGGTCGTCGACCTTGATCTCGCCGGCGTGGACCGTGCCCGTGACGACGACGCCCGCACCGGACAGCACGAAGCAGCGATCGACCGCGAGACGGGCGAAGCCCGCGGCGCCCTTGCCGCTCTCGCCGAGGACCAGCAGCTTCTCCTTCAGCTCGTCGATCCCCTGCCCGGTCACCGCCGAGACCGGCACGATCTCCGCGCCGCGCAGCGAGGTCGTGGCGAGCAAGGTCTCGATCTCGGCCATCCGCTCGAGCTGCTGGTCTTCGTTGGCGAGGTCGGCCTTGGTGAGGGCCACGATGCCGCGATCGAGGCCCAGCAGGTCGAGGATCTGCAGATGCTCCACGGTCTGAGGCTTGATTCCCTCGGCGGCCGACACGACGAGCAGCGCCGCATCGATGCCGGTCGCACCGGCCAGCATGTTGTGCACGAAGCGCTCGTGGCCAGGCACGTCGACGAAGCCGAGCTGACGGCCGTCGCCGAGATCGCTGTAGGCATAGCCCAGGTCGATGGTGATACCGCGCGCCTTCTCTTCCTTGAGGCGGTCGGCATCGACGCCGGTCAATGCCTTCACCAGCGCAGTCTTGCCGTGATCGATATGGCCCGCCGTGCCGACGATCATCGCAGCGGCTCCTCGGCCCGACGCTCCGCTTCGGCACGCTGCGAGGGCTTGGCATGGGCCCTCGCCTCCTTCAGGAACCCGGCCGCCAGCTCGCCCGCACCGCCCATCTCGGCCCGCCGCAACCAGTGCAGCGCCTCGACCACGTCGCGCTCGATACCCTTGCCGGCGAGCCAGGCCGCCCCCAGCATCGCCTGCGCCTCGGCATGGCCAAGCCGCGCCGCGCGCGCCCACCAATCGGCGGCGGCCGTCGCGTCGCGTTCGACGCCCAGCGCGTTGTGATGAATGTCACCCAGCCGGGCCATCGCCGCAGCGCTGCCGTGAGCGGCCGCCTTCTCCGCCCAGAAACGCGCGCCGGCGTAATCCTGCGGGCAACCGCCGCCCACCAGCTTCATCCACGACAGCATGTCCTGCGCCTCGGGATCGTCCTGCTGCGCGGCCTTCTCATAGAGCCGCGCGGCTTCGGCATGGTCCTGCGGCACGCCCCATCCTTCGTAGTAGCAGACGGCGAGATTGCGCTGGCCGCCGGCGTCGCCCTGCTCGGCGGCGCGCCGGAGCCAGTCGATCGCCTTGGCATGATCCTGTTCGACACCGCTTCCCTGCAGGAAGGCCGCGCCCATGTTGCTTTGCGCCCTTGCATGCCCTCCATGGGCGAGCGGCGCCCACAGGTCGAGAGCGACGCCATAGTCACCCGACGTCCACGCCGCCAGCGCCTCTGCCATCCGCTGCTCCGGCGGCGGCGCGCGATCGAGCAACCTAGCCAGCCACGACATGGAGTCCGTCCAGTTGCGCGACGAAGGCCGGCTCGTCGTCGAGCGTGCGCAGGTCGAAGTAGAGCGTGCCGTCGCTGATCCGTCCGATCACGGGAATGGGCAGGCGGCGAAAGAGGTCCGCCATCCTGTCCAAGCCCTTAGCGCTGATCGCAATCGCGAACGACGGCAAAAGGTCGACGGGGAGCGCGCCCGAACCGATCTGTCCCCGCACCTCCGCCACGCTCACCTGCGCCCTGCCACCCAATGCCGACTGCACGGCCGGCAGCAGCCGTTCCGCCACCGCGCGGATCTCGGCGGCCGGCCGCGCCAGCGCGCGTATGGTCGGCAGGCGTTGGGCCAGACGTTCCGGATCGGCGTAGAGCCGCAGTGTCGCCTCGAGAGCGGCCAGGCGGATCTTGTCGAGGCGCAGCGCCCGCTTCATCTGGTTGCGCGCGATGCGCTGGATCAGCGGCTTGCGGCCGACGACGAGCCCGGCCTGCGGCCCGCCCAGCAGTTTGTCGCCGGAGAAGGTGACGACATCGACGCCGGACGCGACGGCTTCGCGCGCCGTCGGCTCGTGCGGCAGGCCCCAGGTCTCGAGATCGGCCAGCGTGCCGCTGCCGAGATCCTCGATCAGCGTCACGCCCTTCTCGCGCGCCAGCGGCACGAGGTCGGCGGCCGCAACCGACTTCGTGAACCCTTGGATCGCATAGTTCGACGGATGGACCTTCATGATGGCGGCCGTGTCCGGCCCGATCGCCGCCGCGTAGTCCTTGAGATGGGTGCGGTTGGTCGTACCGACCTCGACCAGCCGGCAGCCGGCGCGCGCCATGATGTCGGGAATGCGGAAGGCCCCGCCGATCTCGATCAGCTCGCCGCGCGACACGATGACCTCGCGGCCGGCGGCAAGCTCGCTCAGCACCAGCAGCACCGCGGCGGCATTGTTGTTGACGGCCGTCGCCGCCTCGGCGCCGGTCAGGCGGCAGAGCCACGGTGCGATGTGATCGTCGCGCTCGCCGCGCGCACCGCCGCCCAGATCGTATTCGAGCGTGGTCGGCGAGCGCATCGCCTCGACCGCCGCGGCAATGGCCTCCTCGGCCAGAACGGCGCGGCCGAGATTGGTGTGCAGCACGGTACCCGTGAGGTTGAACACGCGCCGCTGCGAGGGCTGCAGGAACACGCCGAGACGCGCCGTGCACCATTGCACGCAGGCGGCTTCGCTCGCGACCTCGGGCGTACCCCGTCGCTCGTCGACCCATGCCCGGAGCGCTTCGATGACGAGCGGACGTCCGGCCCGCTCGATCAGCGGGGCGACGGTCGGCCAGGAGGCCATGCGATCGATCGACAGCGGGCGGATTTCGGTGGCGCCATCGGCGCGGTCGGCACGCGACACGGAATTGTTCCTACCAGAGAGAGAGGCCGGACGTCGTGTCCGCCAACGGTCAACATGGCTCAGGCCCAACGGCCGATCAATCACTTCTCCGGCGGCTCCATCATGCCCAGCACGAACGGATTGGGCACGCGCGCGAAGCCCTCCTCGCCGACAAGGACGTCGAGGCCGAGCGAGGCCAGGTCGTCGGCCAGCGGTTCGAGGGTGCGGGCCTTCTCGATATAGAAGACCTTCGAATAGCCGTGGCAGGCCTCGCAGCACTCCGCACGGAGATAGGCCGTACCGGCCAGATTGCGGAACGAGATTCTGTCGGTGCTGCCGCAATGCACGCAGCGCACCCGCGTGTAGCGCCACGACGTGGCGCACAGCGAACAATGAAGGTGCCTGTGGCCGAACTTCGTGCCGCCGGGCGAGACGAGC
This sequence comes from Rhodospirillales bacterium, assembly GCA_013205335.1. GTDB lineage: Bacteria > Pseudomonadota > Alphaproteobacteria > Reyranellales > Reyranellaceae > Reyranella. The sequence continues at coordinate 27,381 of JABMNB010000062.1, read as the reverse complement.
CCCGATACAGGCGGCGAACCGCAGGCCGGACACTCGCCGCCTTCGGTCTCACGCGCCAGATCGCCGGCGTCCAGCAACGCCGCCATGCGCGTCCACGCAACCTGCAAGGCAGCCGCCACGAAGACGGCCTGGGCGGCTTCCCCAACCGCAACGTCCCCGCCGAGAAAACGGTCCGCGAGCGATTCGAGCGAAGCCTTGTCCGCTTGCATAAGCGCCTCGCGGGCCACCCGTGCCGAGTCCGGCAGAACCTCGAGGTCGATCGTCTCCAGAATGCGCGACAGCGCCACCCGCCAGCTCTCGTCGCGCGACCAGATCGCAGGATCGAGCGGCGCGCGCTGCACGAGCCGCGCCTTGCCGATCTCGGAGGCTCCCGGCATCGAACCCGGCGGCAGGCCCGACAACGCCTGGTGCTGCGCCGTCACCAGCGCCGCGATCAGGCGCAGGAAGCCTTCGAGATCATGGCCCGGCGCCAGCGCCCGCAGACGAGCGGCGCGGATCTGGAAGACCGTCGACAGGTCGGGCAGCCGGACGCGCTCACTCTCGGCGGCCGCACCGAGGATGTTTTCGCCGAAGGCCGGGGCCGGACTGTCGGAACCGGAAGTCAGGGCTTGCCGACTTCCTGGCGGAACCATTTGCGATGGTGTTTCCAGGCCCAGCCGCCGCTGACCGATCCACGAGTCATGGCACTCAGGGTGCCCTTGACCCAGATGGCGGCGTAGACGTGCACGATCCAGATCAGGATGGCGCCAATCGCACACAGCGCGTGGACCACCGCCGAGAGACGCTTCTGGTCGATCGTGGTGTAGGACGCGAAGTAGGTGTCCCACAGGACCAGGCCACTGCCGAGCAGCAGGAAGATCAGGATCGACTGGCCCCAGAAGACGAGCTTCTGCCCCGCATTGTACTTGCCGAGTTCGGGCAGCCCCTCTTCCTTGTTGTTGATCACCGAACCCAGGTTCTTCATCCAGACCGTGTCGTCACGGTTCCACAGGTTGAGCATGAAGAAGCGGAGGAACAGGCCGAGGAAGCTGACGGCCAGCACGACGCCGATCCACGGATGGAGGATGCGCGTCATCTGCCCGCCGCCGAACAGATAGGTCAGGAAGTAGAGCGAGGGATGGAACAGCGCCATGCCGCTCAGCGCCAGCAGGACCAGCGATACTGCTGTGATCCAGTGATTGATGCGGGCGGCTGTCGTGTAGCGGCTTACCGGCTTCGTATGCACAGTCATGCCTTGTCACTCCCGGCAACCTCAGCGGCCTTCTCCTCGTCATGCTCGGTGACCTTGTTGGGCCCCTTGGTGACGTAGTGCATGAGGCCGAAGGCGCCGGCGAAGGCGATCGCCGCGAGCGAGAGCGGCTTCATCACGCCCTTCCAGATGCCGACCAGCGGGCTGATGCGCGGGTTGTCCGGCAGGCCGGCATAGAGCGACGGCCTGTCGGCATGCTGCAGAACGTACATGACGTGCGTGCCGTTCACGCCTTGCGGATTGTAGAGGCCGGCATTCTGGTATCCGCGCGACTTCAGGTCGGTGATGCGCTTGCCGGCGTGGGCGATCATGTCGTCCTTGGTTCCGAAGTAGATCGCCTGGGTCGGGCAGGCCTTGGCGCAGGCCGGCGCCTGCCCGACCACGACCCGGTCGGAGCAGAGCGTGCACTTGTAGGCCTTGCTCGTGACCTGGGAGATGCGCGGAATATTGAAGGGACAACCCTTCACACAGTAGCCGCAGCCGATGCAGTTGTCGGAGATGAAGTCGACGATGCCGTTGGTGTACTGAACGATGGCCCCCGGCGCCGGGCAGGCCTTGAGGCAACCCGGGTCGTCGCAATGCATGCAGCCGTCCTTGCGGATCAGCCATTCGAGATCGTCGCCGTGCTCGTACTCCGTGAAGCGCATCACGGTCCACGAGGCGGTCGTGAGGTCGGTGGGGTTGTCGTAGGTGCCGTCGGTGTAGCCAATCGGCTGGTCGAGCTGGTTCCACTCCAGGCAGGCGGTCTGGCAGGCCTTGCAGCCGATGCACTTGCTGACGTCGATCAGCTTGGCCACAGGCACTGCCGCCTGCTTGCCGGCAGCCGGCGGCGGCACGCTGGAGGCGGACCGGCGGCGGAGATCGAAGGCTTGCATCACGGACATCTCACCCTCCCCGATCAGGCCACGGCCGGCTGCGAGGCCGGCGGGGTGGTTTTCTTCACGTCGACCAGGAACGCCTTGTATTCCGGCGTATTGGTGCTGGCGTCTCCGACCGCGGGCGTCAGCGTGTTGAGCGGATAGGATTTCCGCGTCATGCCCACGAAGCCGTAGTGGATGGGCAGGCCGATCACGTCGCAGGGCTTGCCGTCGACCATGATCGGCCGGAAGCGCTTCGATACGGACGCCTTCGCCTTGATCATGCCGCGCTGGCTCGACACCTCGACCCAGTCACCGTTCCTGATGCCCTTCGCCTTGGCCAGCCGCTCGCCCATCTCGACGAACATCTCCGGCTGGACCACGGCGTTGTCGTGGACATTCTTGGTCCAGTAGTGGAAGTGCTCCGCGAGACGATAGGAGGTCGCCACGATCGGGAACTTGTCGGGCGTGCCGAACGACTTGGCATCGGCCGCGAACACCCGTGCCACCGGATTCGTGGTGACCTTGGGATGCAGTGGATTGGCGATGTAGGCGTCCATCGGCTCGTAATGCTCGGGGAACGGGCCGTCCGGCATGGCGGTGCGGCTGAACAGCCTCGCCGTGCCTTCCTGGTTCATGATGAACGGGCCGACCGACTTGTCCGGCGCGACGGTCGGCGCATAGTCCGGCACGTCCGCACCGACCCAGCGCGAGCCGTTCCAGGTGATGTACTTCTTGCGCTCGCTCCACGCCTTGCCGTCCGGATCGGCGGAAGCGCGGTTGTACAGGATGCGCCGGTTGGCCGGCCAGGCGTAGCCCCAGTTCGGATGGACGCCGAGACCGCTCGGGTCGCTGGCGTCGCGCCGCATCGACATGTTGCCGGCCTCGGTATAGACGCCGGTGTAGATCCAGCAGCTGCCCGAGGTCTTGCCGTCGTCGCGCATAACGGCGAAGCCCGGCAGCAACTGGCCCGCCTTCAGCATCACCTTGGTGGGATCGGCCGGATCGGGCAGATCTTCCAGCGCGTAGCCGTTGATCTCCTTCAGGAGTTCGACCGGCTCGGGATGCGCGGGTTTGGCGTAGTTCCAAGTCGTATTGAGGATCGCATCGGGAAAGGCGCCGCCTTCCTTCGAGTAGAGCCCGCGCAGGCGGCTGTGCAGATCGGCGATGATCTGGATGTCGCTGCGCGATTCGCCCGGTCCCTCCACGGACTTCCAGTGCCACTGGATCACCCGGCTGGAGTTGGTGAATGTCCCCTCGTCCTCGGCATAGGCCGTGGTCGGAAGCTGGAAGACCTCGGTCTGGATCGCCTTTGGATCGACGTTGTTGAACTCGCCGTGGTTTTCCCAGAAGCGCCCCGTCTCGGTCTCGAGCGGATCCATGATGACGAGCCACTTGAGCTTCGACAGCCCCGCCTGAACCTTGGCCTTGTTGGGGGCCGCCATCATGACGTTGAGCCCCTGGCAGAACAGGCCGTTCATCTGGCCGCCCGCCATCATGTCGACGATCTTGAGAACGTCGTAGGCGGTGTCGAACTTGGGCAGGTAATCGTAAGCCCAGTCGTTTTCCCACGTGGCCGCCTTGCCGAACAGGCTCTTTTGCTGGCTGACGAAGAACTTCCCGTAGTTCTGCCAGAAGCTGGTCTGGCCGGGGCGGATGGGCTTGAAGGCACGCGCCTTCATGTAGTCTGCGTAGGTCGCCTCCCGCTCATTGGGCAGGACAAGGTAACCCGGCGTCGAGGTCGTGAGCAGCCCGAAGTCGGTGATGCCCTGCACGTTGGAGTGGCCGCGCAGCGCGTTCACGCCGCCGCCCGGGATGCCCATGTTGCCCAGAAGGAGCTGGATCATGGCCATGCTGCGGATGTTCTGCGCCCCGGTCGTGTGCTGGGTCCAGCCGAGCGCGTAGAGCGAGGTCATCGAGCGCTCGCCGTTGGCCGTCGTCGCGATCAGCTCGCAGACCTTCAGGAACTTGTCCCTGGGTGTGCCGCAGATGCGTTCGACCATCTCGGGCGTGTAGCGCTCGACATGGGCCTTCAGCAGGTTGAGGGCGCAACGCGGGTTCTGCAGGGTCTCGTCGACCTTCGCCATGCCCTGTTCGTCGAACTCGTAGTCCCACGTCGAGCGATCGACGTAGCTCCTCCTCGACTGGTCATAGCCCGCAAACAGCCCGTCCTCGAACTTGAAGCCTTCCTTCACGATGTAGGAGGCGTTGGTGTACGCCTTGACGTATTCCTGGTGGATCTTGCCGTTGCCCAGCAGGTACCGCATGACGCCGGACAGGAAGGCGATGTCGGTACCCGGCCGGATCGGCGCATAGAGGTCCGAAACTGCGGCCGACCGGGTGAATCGCGGATCGACCACGATCAGCTTGGCCCCGTTGTTGGCCTTCGCCTCCGTCACCCACTTGAAGCCGCAAGGATGGGCTTCGGCGGCGTTGCCGCCCATGATCAGGACTACATCGGCGTTCTTGATGTCGTTCCACGAGTTCGTCATCGCACCGCGGCCGAAGGTCGGGGCCAGACTGGCCACCGTCGGTCCGTGTCATATTCGTGCTTGGTTCTCCAGGGCCAGTATGCCGGTCGACCGGATGGCCTTGTAGGTGAGATAACCTGCCTCGTTGCTGCAGGCGGAGCCGGCGAGGAAACCGGTGCTCACCCAGCGGTTGACCGTGACGCCGTCGCGATTCTTCGCGATGAAGTTCTTGTCGCGGTCTTCCTTGGCGAGCTTGGCGATGCGCTCCATCGCAAATTCCCAGCTCACGCGCTCGAACTTGTCGGAGCCCGGCTTGCGGTGCACCGGATACTGGAGGCGATTGACGCTGTTGGCGAAGCCCAGCGACGCCGCGCCGCGCGCGCAGAGTGTGCCGCGATTGATCGGGTTGTCCGAATCGCCCTCGATGTGGACGACCCGCGCCTTGGAGTCCTTCGCGCCGTCGGCCGACGAGTAGACCAGGACACCGCAGCCCACCGCACAGTAGGGGCAGGTGTTGCGGGTCTCGGTCGCCTTTTCGAGCCGGAAGGGCCGTACGCCAGCCGCGAGACCTTCGCCTGCGCCCATGAAGCCCAGCGCCCCAACGGAAGAAGCGGCGAGGCCGGCAGCGCTCACCTTCATGAATTGCCGACGCGTAACGGCCATGTTTCACTCCATCCCTAATGCTGCCCATGAAGCAGTTTGCTGCTTCTTTTTTTACAGGGCGTATCGGTGAGTGAAACTCGACAGGAACCGTAAATCAACAGGTATTTGGAGAATAACTCAAATTTGTGGGCCTACCCCTGCGTGCAATCCCCAGGCATCCCGCCGCGGCCTCTCCTAGGGCTTGCGTTGCAGTCCCCAGGTCTCCGCCAGGATCTCTCCCATACGGGCGGCAACGATCCGGTTGCCGAGGCTCTCATGAGCGGAATCCCGGGCATAGTGGATGTGGTCGGCGTAAATCGTCCCCTTCTCCTTGGCAAAGATCTGCGACAGATCGAAGATCGGCGCGCCGCCGTCGCGCAGTGACATCAGTCCCGCAGCGATGTTCTTGTACATGTCGCGATAGGCGAGATCGCCGACGACCCGCTTCTCCTCCTCGGTCAGCTCCTTGCCGATGGCTGGCGCCGGCTGGATGAAATAGGCCGACTTCACGTTGTTGTCGCGCGCCACCGCGATCGTGGCCTTCACGTACTTCTGGTAGAGCCCGAGCTGGACGTCGAAGGCGAGCCTGTAGTCCCGCCTGATCTCCTCGGGCATGTTGAAGATGCTGTTCAGCGTCGTCTTCTTGGTCGACGTGAAGATGTCCTTGCCCTTGGCAGCCTGCTCGATTCCCCGCACCACCATGTAGGCGGCATGTGAATGGCCGAGGACCGGATTCAGCGCCAACGTGCCGGCGATCCGTCCCATGACCCAGCCGATCGCCGCATCACCGAAATTCTCGTCGGCCACGAAGGGGTTCACGTCCAGGAAGTTGCTGAGCGGACGCTCCAGCCGTTCGCTGAATCCTGGCCAGAAGAAATAATGCTCATTGAAGCCGCCGAGGACCGCCACCGCGTCGACCGACGAGGCATAGAGCGCAAACAGGATGAAGGGCTGCGGCTCCTTCCAGGCGCCGTCACCGCCGTTCAGGACAAGGAACGGCTTGCCGTTCGGGCTGATGTACTTGTTGTTGAGTTCTTCCTCGAAATATCGGGGCGCCGGAGGCGGCGCGTTCTGCCCCAGCTGCGAAGCGACCGAACCGCCGGTCAGCATCACGACGTAGCGATCGGTGCGCTTGATCACCGGAAAGTCGTCGCCGAACAGGCCGACGTTGTTGACCCACGGCAGGCCGCACGGCGGGTTCGCGTGATGAACGAACGCTACATAGGGATGCGGGAAGAGCGTGTCGACGTAGCGGCATGCCGTTCCCTTGGTGGCGTCGCGCACGTAGGTGTTCTGCGTGCGATCGAACAGCTCCGGCGCCGGCGTGTAGCGGCCGTCTTCCACGTAGAGCCAGGCAATCGCCGTGACTTCGAGCGCGACGAGCGAAAGGACGATTCCAAAAAGGATGGAGATCCAGCCGAAGATACGCTGTTTCATCTCCCGCCCGTTATTTCCTCGTTGCCTGGATCGCCAGCCAGACGCGCTGCGGCGTGGCCGGCATCTGGATGTTGCGCACGCCGAGCGGCCACAGCGCGTCCATGATCGCGTTCATCACCGTGGGCGTCGAACCGACGGTACCGGACTCGCCCACGCCCTTGGCGCCGATCGGATTGCTCTTGGCCGGCACCGAGTCGTCGAGCTGGTTGTTGAAGTTGGGGAAGGTCCCGGCGCGCGGCATTGCATAGTCCATGAACGACCCGGTGACGAGCTGACCGCTCTCACGGTCGTAGACGTTCTCTTCCAGCAGCGCCTGGCCGATGCCCTGGGCGCAACCGCCATGGATCTGGCCGAATACGATCGGGCGGTGCAGCGGCTTGCCGACGTCGTCGACCGTCGTATAGCGCTTGAGCTCGACCATGCCGGTATCGGGATCGATCTCGACTTCACCGACATGGGCGCCGTTGGGCCAGGCGATCCCGTCGACCGTATTCACGTTCTCGATGAAGATCCGCTTGTCGGGCTGCTTCGCCGCCAGCTCGCCGAGGCCAATGCCGCGGTCGGTGCCGGTGATGGTGAAGCGCCCGGCCGAGTAGACGATGTCGGCGGTGGCCGCCTCCAGCGCGTCGGCGGCGAGTTCCTTGCCCTTGTCGACCAGCTTCTCGCTGCCGCTCAGCACGGCCGAGCCGCCGATATAGGCCGAGCGCGAGCCCATCGAGCCGACGCCGCCTACGCGATCGGAATCGCCCATGGCGATCTCGATGTTCGCCGGATCGATGCCGAGCAGCTCCGAGGCGAGCTGGGTGAAGCTGGTCTGCAGCCCTTGCCCCATGCCCTGGGTGCCCATCCAGATCACGACCTTGCCGTCCTCCTTGACCTCGTAATGCGCCATCTCGTTCATGACGTTGGCCGAGGTCCATTCGACGTAGGAAGCGAGGCCACGGCCGTAGAGCTTGCCGCGCTTCTCGGCCTCCGCCTTGCGAACGTCGAAGCCGTTCCAGTCGGCCGCCTCCAGCGTCTTGGTGAGGAAGAGATTGAAGTCGCCCGAGTCGTACTTCTCGCCCATCGCCGTTGTGTAGGGCATCTGCGCGGGCGTCACGAAATTGCGCCGGCGCAGTTCCGCAGGGTCCATTCCGATCTGGCGCGCCGCCGTGTCCATCAGCCTCTCGAGGTTGAGGATGCACTCAGGACGGCCGGCACCGCGATAGGCGCCGATCGTGGCGGTGTTGGTGATGACGCAGGTGATCTTGAGATCGACCATCGGAATGTCGTAGGTGCCGGTCGTCACTTTCGGCCCGACGAACAGCGGGATGACCACGCCGCCGCGCGACGGATAGGCGCCGATATTGGCGAAGGCTTCCATGCGCAGCGCCAGTATCCTGCCGTCCCTGTCGAACGCCATCGAGGCCTTGTGGAACTGGTCGCGGCCGGCAGTGGTCGCAGCGAATTCCTCGCCGCGTTCGGCACGCCAGCGCACCGGGCGCTTCAACACCTTGGCGGCCCAGACCGCGACGGCCTCGTCCGGCTGGATGCCGACCTTCATGCCGAAGCCGCCGCCGATGTCGCGCACGACGACGCGCACCTTGTCTTTCGGCATCTTCAGGATGACATCGCACAGCGTGTCGCGCGTAACCGAGGGGTTCTGGCTGCCGATATGGACGATGAGGCGATCACCTTCCCATTCCGCCATCACGGCGCGCGGCTCCATGGCGTTCACGATCAGCCGCTGGTGCACGATGTCGAGAGAGACGACGTGGGCGGCGGCCTTGAAGGCCGCTTCCGCCTTGGCGTGGTCGCCGAACTTGTTGAAGCCCGCGATGTTGCCCGGAGCGCCCGCCCAGACCTGCGGCGCGTCGGGCTTCAGCGCATCCTCGATCTCGGTCACCGACGGGAGCTGTTCATAGTCGATGTCGATCAGTTCGACGGCGTCCTGCGCCTGCTCGCGCGTGTCGGCCACGATGGCCACGACGGCTTCGCCGACATAGCGGACGACCTCGTGCGCCAGCGAGCGCCGCGGAGTCATCTCGGGCTTGCTGCCGTCGGCAGCCGGAAACATCGCCGGGAAGGCGAAATTGCCGGCGCCTTCCTTTTCCATGTCGGCCCAGGTGAAGACCGCGACCACGCCCGGCGCCGCCTTGGCCGCCGTCGTGTCGATCTTGACGATTTTTGCATGGGCATGCGGGGAACGGACGAGGACCACGTGGGCCTCGTTCGGTCGCGAGAGGTTATCGGTGAATCCGCCCGTGCCGGTCAGGAGCCGGTCATCCTCGACACGCTTGATGTACTGAGCCTTGCCAAACACCGCCATACGCCACTCCCGCCGCGAAACCCATCCCGGGTCGGGCGGACTATAGCGGCGACGCAGCGGCCCACAAGCCAGCGCGACGGATCGCCCCGGCGCTCAGCGACGGAGACTGGGCATCTCCGGCAGGGGAACGATGCGGATCCCTGCCGCTTCCAGCCCTTCGCGGACCGCCTTGGCGACGGTCACGGCCGTCGGGCCGTCACCGTGGACGCAGATGGAATCGACCTGACAGGGGATGCGCTTGCCCGAAGTGGAATAGATCGCCTGCCCGTCGACCATGCGGCGGACATGCTCGACCGCCTTGGCCGGGTCCTTGATCATCGAATTGGCTTCCTTGCGCGGCGTCAGGAAACCGGCATCGGTGTAGGTCCGGTCGGCGAAAACCTCCTCGGCGACCCGCAGACCGAACTTGCGGGCGGCCTTGCCCTGCTCGGTGTTGGCCTGGGCGAGGAAGATCAGGTCACGGTCGACCGCCTTGGTCGCGCGCGCAATGGCCTCGGACATTTCCACGCTCTCGGCCGACATGTTGGCCATCATGCCGTGCGGCTTCATGTGGGTAACCTTGGCACCGTGGAGGGCGGCGATCGCCTGCAGGGCGCCAATCTGGTAGGCGATGTTGGCCTCGAGTTCCTTGATCGTGAGGTTGATGACGCGGCGGCCGAAGCCCTGAAGGTCGGCGAAACCCGGATGGGCGCCGATCGAGACGCCGTTCTGGGCGCAGAGCTTCACCGTATCCATCATCACGACCGGATCGCTGGCGTGGAAGCCGCAGGCGACATTGGCCGAGGCCACGATCTTCAGGACCTCGGTGTCGTTGCCCATCACCCACGGACCGAAGCTTTCGCCCAGGTCGGAATTGATATTGACGTGTCCGGCATTGGTCGCGGCGGTCATGGGAGACTCCCTCAATCTGAAGCGCTATCCTAGCAGATGTGAGCGTTCGGTACCTCTCCTGCGGCGACACCGCCTTCACCGTCGAATTCGGCAACGAGATTTCCCCCGAGATCAACGGCCGGGTCATGGCCCTTCATGCCGCGATCGGCCTGGCCCGCGAGGCCGGCGAGATTTTCGGCGTCATCGAGACCGTGCCCACCATGCGGTCCCTGATGGTGACCTACGATCCGCTGGCGACCTCCCGGGCGGATCTCCAGCCCCAGGTCGATGTGCTGATCGCCCGCGGCCTGCCGGTCGACCTCAAAACCCGCCGCGTCACCATCCCGTGCTGCTACGATGACCCGGAATTCGCGCCCGACCTCGCCGAAGTCGCCGAGCGCACCCGGAAGAAGCCCGAACAGGTGATCGCCGCCCACCTCGCCTCGCCCTTCAAGGTCTATGTGCTGGGTTTCATGCCGGGCCTCGCCTACGTCGCGGGTCTGGAGCAGTCCCTCTTCCTGCCTCGCCGCAGCCAGCCGCGGGTCCGCGTGCCCCGGTCGTCGGTCGCCATTGCCATGGACATGACCACGATCTATCCGTTCGAGAGCCCGGGCGGATGGCACCTGATTGGCCGAACGCCGCTCTGGATGTTCGACCAGCGCCGCGAGGAGCCGGTCTTCCTGTCGCCGGGCGACTCGCTCGCCTTCCGGCAGATCGATCGCAAGAGCTTCGACCGTATTGCGCGCGAGGTCGAGGCCGGCACGTTCGACTGGTCGAGCCTGGTGAAGCGGACATGAGCGCGGGCCTCAGGGTCGTACGCGCGGGTCTGTTCGACACGCTGCAGGATCTCGGCCGCACCGGCTTCATGGCGCTCGGCATGCCGACGGCCGGCGCCATGGATCGCATCGGCCTCAGCCTCGCCAACGCCCTCGCCGGCAATCCCCCGCACACCGCAGGTCTCGAGATCGGCGTCATGGGCCCCGACCTCCTGGTCGAGGCCGACAGCGTACGCGTGGCCTTGGTCGGGCCGCTCTCGCCTGCGGTGATCGAAGGACCCGACGCGGCCCCCAAACCGCTGGACTCCGATCGCAGTCATTTGCTGAAGCGCGGGCAGACCCTGCGCGTCGGCATGATCGAGGGAGCGAGCACGGCCTACCTGGCGGTCTCCGGCGGCTTCGCCCTGCCCCCCTTCATGGGCAGCCTCTCGACATATTCGAGGGCCGGCATCGGCGGCTTCGAGGGCCGCAAGCTCGCAGCCGGCGACCTGCTGCCGCTGGCGAAGGCAAGCGTCCCCGCGGGCAACGAGCGAAGGCTCGCGCAGCCCTTCGACTATGGCAGCGGGCCGCTGCGCGTGATCTGGGGGCCGCAGGAGGAGTATTTCAGCAAGGAAGGCCGCCAGACCTTCGTCGAGGCCGAATATCGCGTTTCCAAGGAAGCCGACCGCATGGGCATCCGCTTCGAGGGGCCAACGATCGCCCATGCGCGGAGCGTCGACAAAGGCGGCGCCGACATCATCTCCGACGGCATCGCGCCCGGTGCCATCCAGGTGCCCGGCGCCGGCCTGCCGATCGTGCTGATGGCCGACCGGCAGACGGTCGGCGGCTATCCCAAGATCGCCACCGTCGCCTCCGTCGACCTGCCGCGCCTCGGCCGCCTGCTACCCGGGCAGACGGTCCGCTTCACGCCGGTCACCGTCGCGGAAGCCGAGGCTCTGCGTCCCGACCAGGAAGCCCGGTTGCAACGCGCCATCGCAGGTTTCGTCGTGGCGCGCCCGCCAGGCGGTATCGACCTGGTCCGACTCTACGAAGAGAACCTGATTGACGGTATCGTCTACGAATAAGAAACACGAGGAAGCGCCGTCATGAGCTGGCAACCGGAAATGGACGAGTTGCGCCGCCGTCAGGAAATGACGAAGCGCATGGGCGGCGCCGACAAGGTGAAGCGCCAGCACGATGGTGGCCGGCTCACGGTGCGCGAACGTATCGAACGGCTGCTCGACAAGGATTCGTTCCGCGAACTCGGCAGTGTCGCCGGCAAGGCCGAATATGACGGCCGCAACGATCTGGTCGACCTGACCCCCGCCAACGTGGTGATGGGGCGCGGCAAGATCGACGGCCGCCACGTGGCCGTCACCGGCGACGACTTCACGGTGCGCGGCGGCTCGGCGGACGCCACGATCAAGGAGAAGTCCAACTTCATCGAACGCTACGCCAACCAGTATCGCGTCCCGGTCGTGCGCCTGATCGAGGGCTCGGGGGGCGGTGGGTCGGTGAAGACCATCGAGACGACCGGCCGCGCCAACGTGCCCGGAGTGAGCGGCTGGGAATGGGCGGTGCGCAACATGGGCGCCGTGCCGACCGTAGGCCTCGGCCTCGGCTCCGTCGCGGGTCTCGGCGCCGCCCGACTCGCGGCCACGCATTACTCGGTGATGGTCAAGGAAGTCTCCGCGATGTTCGTTGCCGGCCCGCCGGTGGTGAACCGACTAGGCGCCAAGCAGTACGACAAGCAGGAACTCGGCGGGTGGGAGATCCAGCTGCGCGCCGGCGCCATCGACGAAGCGGTCGACAACGAGGACGAGGCCTTTGCCGCAGCGCGCCGCTTCCTCTCCTATCTGCCTTCCTCGGTATACGACGCGCCGCCGCGCGGGCCCGTGACCGACGATACCGCGCGCCGCGAGGAGTCGCTGTTCGACGCCATCCCCCGCGACATCCGCAAGGTCTATCGCATCCGCCCCATCGTCGAGAAGGTCGTCGACCAGGGCAGCTTCTTCGAGATGGGCCGGCTCTACGGCCGCTCCGTCGTGACCGGCTTCGCTCGCGTCGACGGGTGGCCGGTGGCAGTGATGGCCAGCGATCCGATGTTCTATGGCGGCGGCTGGACGGCCGACGCCTGCCAGAAGGTGACGCGCTTCCTCGACCTCGCGGAAACCTTCCACCTGCCGGTCGTCTATTTCTGCGACTGCCCGGGCTTCCTGATCGGCCTCGAGGCCGAGAAGAGCGGAGTGATCCGCCAGGGCGTGCGCGCCATGTCGTCGATGTTCCAGACGACCGTGCCGTGGTGCACCTTCATCATCCGCAATGCCTTCGGCGTGGCGGGTGCGGCCCATCAGAACGGCTCCAGGGTGAACTGGCGCTATGCCTGGCCATCGGGTCGCTGGGGATCGCTGCCGCTGGAGGGCGGCATCGAGGCCGCCTACCGCGCCGATATCGACGCCGCCGACGATCCCAAGGCCAAGATAGAGGAGATCGGCGATCGGCTGAACAAGCTGCGCTCGCCGTTCCGCAGCGCCGAGACCTTCTGGATCGAGGAGATCATCGATCCGCGGGACACGCGCAAGATCCTCTGTGAATTCGTCGAACTTGCAGCGCCGGTACGCGGCAGCGGCCCCGCCACCATGTGGATGCGTCCCTAGCGGCGCCAACCGTAGCCCGCGAGCTTCGGCAGCAGGCCGCAGGCCGGCTCGAAGGGCGGATTGCTGAGATAATCCTGGTCGGACACGACATAGGACCGGCCGGGCGAGCGGCTGACGACCGCGCTCAACGCCGGATAGGACCAGTCCTGGAAGAACAGCTTGTTCGGCCAGTCATGCAGCGGCAGGGTCTCGGCCCGCACCATGCCGTCGCTGCCGTCCACGACGATGCGCAGGCGTTCGACATAACCGCTCCACAGGCGCGTCAGCACGATGTCGGGAACTGCCGCTGCGACGGTAAGCACCCCCAACAGCATCACCATGCGGCGCGCGACTTCCGGCTGGCGCACGACGGCAAAGACCCGTGGCGGATCGCGGCGCGCCACCTGCACCCACATGGCGACGAGAACGGCCGCCATCAGCATGCCGGCAGCCTGGCGGGCGACATAGTGGGAGGGTGGATACAGGATCGACGGCCCGTGCACGAGACGCCACCACGGTGACAAAGCGAGCAGCACCGCAATGACGCCCATTACCACCAGCGGTCCCCTGCCCTGCAGCCAGGCCGGGCGCCGCACGCCCGCGGCGGCGCAGATCAGGAAACCCGCGAGTGGAATGGAGAACTGCATGTTCCGCCAGAAATCGACGCTGGTGGACCGCACCTTCATGAAGTGCGGATGATCCCAATAGTCGATGATGGTGATGGCCGATACGAGCGCTGCGCCGATGAAGGCAAGCGCCGCCAGCCTGTGGAGGATTTTCGTCGGCACGTCGGTGCCGCTCCGGCGCGTCGACCACAGGATCGCGGCCGCCACGAGCGGTCCGAGATAGATCATGGCTTCGTAGGACCGCAGGGAGAGCAGGCCAAAGACCAGCAGCAGCGCGCCATCCCTGCGGCTGGCGCCATCGCTCGTGAGCGCGATCGCCATCGCGGCCGTGATGCAGGCAAAGGCCACGTTGTATTCGCCGACGATGAAGAAAGAGGTCGGCAGATAGACGGCCACGACGATCGCGAGCACACCGGCCAGCAAGACGGGATCGCGTCGCACGCGCAAAAGGGCGAAATGATAGAAAGCGGTAGGCAAGGCGAACAGGGCCGCCGAATAGGCCATGGCGAGCATCCTCGTGTCGCGCACGCCCCATTCGGCCAGAAGCAGCACCGGCGCCTGAGTCACCCAATCGACATGGGCACGGGCCGCGTAGAAATCGTGGAAATCACGGTGGTCGAGCAGGTTCACCAGGAACGCGGAGCCATCCCAGAACAGGCCGCGGCAAGCCAACGTGTTGTGCAACGTCAGGGCCCAGAGGACGACGACGACGCCCCGGACGACGGCAACCGGTGACATGCCCGGCACGTTCAGTCGCGCCACATGTAGAGGCCGAGAGGATAGGGTTCTGCAGGCGGGAAGGGCTGCCAGGCATTGAATTCGCGCGGTGGCGCAATGATGCCGTCGCTTCGTTTGGCGCGCAGAGCCAGGCTCTGGCTGGGCAAGATCCACGATTCGACCAGCGTCTCGAGAGGGCGCTGGGCAAGCGGCGTGTCTTCGAAGGCAATCACGCCGTTGTGGCTGCGCACGACCGATCGCACGGTCTCCAGATAGCTGCGCCACTCGAGTGTGAGATAGATATTGGACGGGAGCACCGCGAGCACCATCAGGCAGCCGAAGGCAAGCATCCGGCGCGAAACTTCGGGACGCCGCAACGCCACGAGCGCGGCAAACCGGGCGCCGAGCGACGACGTGTAGAGCCACATCAGGATGACGATGGTGGCGACGACGAGGCCTGCGATGCTGCGTGCCGTATATTGCGATTTGGCGTGCGGCCGCACCAGGGAGTCGGTCAGCACCAGCAGCGGCGACAGCGCGAGCAGGAAGAGGAAAATGCCGGCGAACATATAGGGTCTGCGGCCGGCGAGATCCTGCGGGCGGATCGCCGCCCAGCCGAAAATGACCAGGGCGGCGCACATCGCGAGGTCGAACTGCACGTTCTGCCAGGCATCGAGCGCCGTCGCGGCAGTCCGGCTGAGATGATCCTGCGAAAAGGGATGGATCAGCGAATCCGCCGCCACCCACATGCCGCCCAGGAAAGGCAGGATCGCGATCAGGTAAAGGACCGTGGCGACAAGGGGCCGCGACCGGATCCGATAGACCGTCCAGGCAATCATCACGGCCAGCAACGGACCGAGATAGAGCATCACCTCATAGGCACGAACCGCCAGCAGGCCGACCGCGACCAGGAAGGCGCCGTCCCCAATCGTAAGTTCCCTGGCCGTCACCAGCCGGACGGCCACGACGATACCAATGGCGTAGGCGGTGTTGTATTCGCCGACGATGAAGAAGGACGTCGTCATGAAGACGACGCCAATCGCGGCCAGGAGCGCAGCAAGCAGGACGGGATCGTCCTTAACCCGCAGGAGGGCGAGGTGATAGAGCGCGGTCGGAACGGCGAAGAGCCCCAGCGACAATAGTTGCGCCAGGAGATGGAGGTCGGTGATGCCGAGAAAGACAGCGGTAATGATCGGGACCTGCCCGAGGACCATCGCGTACAGGCGCGGATCGTAGAAGTCGAAGAACCACTCGCGACGGGCGATCTGCACGAGAAATGCGGACCCGTCGACAAAAAGCCCCCGGCATTCCCAGCTGTGCCAGAGCACCAGGGTCCAGAGAAGGCCGACTGTGGCCCTGTATGCGACTGCAGTTGATGGCATTTTTCAGCGAGCCGGCCTACAGGACCCGCGCCGCACGTGCAAGCGGTGACGGCTTGCAGCGTCGATGGGGCGCTGTTAGCAAGACGCGTCAAACGAGGGTGGTGGATGCTCAGTTGGGAGAAAATCGACGCAATTCCGGGCTGGTTCATGTTCCAGTCCTATTGCGTCTGGCGCGCCCTGCTCGACCAGCAGGCCGGCACCTCCGGCGACCTGTTCGAGATCGGCGTCTGGCGGGGCCGGTCGGCCTCGGTCCTCGCGGCCTATCGGAAAGGCAACGAGAAGCTCTATCTTTGCGACCTCCGGCTGGATGAGGCAGCCGTCCACCGGTCTATCGAGTCGGTCGGCAGCCAGCCCACGAACATCGTGCCGCTTTCGGGCCCATCGGCCGACCTGCCCGCCAAGCTCGACCTTCAGGCGATGCACCAGTCGGTGCGCTGGTTCCACATCGACGGCGAACATACCGGCACGGCGGTCTATCGCGAGCTGGAGTTCGCCAACCGGATCGTCAACACCGGCGGTATCGTGGTGATCGACGATTTCTTCTCTCCGCGCTATCCGGCCAATACGACCGAGGTCATCCGCTATCTCGAGAAGAACCCGTTCCATTTCCGACTCCTCGCCGTCGGCTTCAACAAAGGCTACCTCTGCCGCCCGGAGAGCCTGCCGCGCTACATGGATTTCATGGCCTCCGGCATGTCGCGGGCCCTCCAAGGCTACGGCGCCAAGACGACGATCTTCAAGACGACCGGACCGTGGGACACAGACGCCGTCGGAATCACCGACTATGTCGAGGATGCCGGGGCCGTGGCAGGCCCCGACAACGAACCGCAGCGCTGGCACATGATGCGGACGCGCCATGTCTGGGGGCCGATGCGGCATCTCCAGAACGGCTGGCGGATGCTGCGCGGTCGCTAGATCCGCGGGGTTCCCAGCGGTCCTCAGGCCGCAGGCTTCGCGATCTTCATCTGCTCGTCGATATCGTCGGCAATGAAATTCCGCACGACCTCGTCGAGGTCCTGGTCGGTCTCGAAGCCGAGGCGACGCGAACGCGCCGAGTCGATGCCCTGGGGCCAGCCGTCGCAGATCTTCTGGATCCCCGGATCGTGTTGCCAGACGACCTTGCCGACCTTGCGGTTGCCGGCATGGCGGCTGACCGCCTGCTCGAGTTCCTTCGCCGTCACGTTGATGCCGTTCAGCAGCAGCGTGCGGCCAGGGCCAAAGGCGTCCGGCGGCAGATCGTGCAGGCGCATGAACGCGTCCACCGTCTTGCGCGGGCTGAGGACCACCATGATCGTCTCGGGTGTCACCGGACAGACGACGTCGATGCCGGTCAAGGGCTCGCGCAGGACCGAACTCGCCCAGGTCGAAGCTGCCTTGTTGGGCAGGCCGGTGCGCACGCAGATCGTCGGCAGCCTGACCGCCGTCCCGCGCAGGAAGCCCTTGCGCGTGTAATCGCGGACCAGGAATTCGCCGATCGACTTCTGCGCGCCGTAGGAGGTCTGCGGCGTCAGCGGCGTGTCGTCAGTGACGGCCTTGGGCAGGTCACCGCCGAAGGCGGCCAGCGAGCTGGTGAACACCACGCGCGGATTGGTGCCGAGCGCCCGGCAGGCTTCGAGGACGTTGCGCGTGCCGTCGAGATTGACCCGGTAACCGAGATCGAAATCGGCCTCGGCGCCGGCGCTGACCACGGCGGCGAAATGGAACACGGTCGCCGCGCCCTGAACGATCGACTGCACGGTCGCGAAATTGGAGATGTCGCCGGCCACCGTCCTGACGCGCGGATCGTCGAGGCCCGGCCCCTCCGCCTTCGCGACATCGAAAAGCAGCAGCTCGCTCACTTTCTCGGATTGCCCGGAGGCGCCCGCGATCTCGCCCTGCTGCAGGATGCGCCGTGCGAGTTTCCTGCCGAGAAAGCCTGCACCGCCGGTGATGACCACCTTCATGTCGTTTCCGTCCCGATTTCGTTGTCTGACGACGAAAGTGTGCACAGATCGCCTCGCTCAGTCTATGTTTGCGGCATATGGCAGGACCGAGCGACATCTATGTGTTCAAGGACGCTCTCATCGTCCTGGGAACGGCGGCCGTCGTGGCGCCGGTCGTACATCGCCTCAAGATCAGCCCGGTTCTCGGCTTCCTGGTGGTTGGTGCCGCGCTGGGACCCCACGGGCTCGGCCAACTGGCCGACTATTCGCGTGCCATCGACTGGCTGACCGTCACGGGCGAGAGGCAGATCGCCTTCATCGCCGATCTCGGCATCGTCTTCCTGCTGTTCTTCATCGGCCTCGAACTCTCGATGCGACGCATGATCACCATGCGCCGCCTGGTCTTCGGACTGGGCGGCCTGCAGGTCGTCCTCTCGGCCCTGGCCATCAGCCTGGCTGCGTTCTGGCTCGGCCAGCCCGCCGCCGCCGCGCTCATCATCGGCACCTGTCTGGCGCTGTCCTCGACGGCGATCGTCATGGAGTTGCTGTCCGGCCAGCGCCGCATGATGTCGACCACCGGCCGCACCAGCTTCGCCATCCTGCTCGCGCAGGATCTGGCAGTGGTCCCGCTGCTGTTCCTGATCAGCGCGCTCGGGGGCCATTCGGAAGGTTCGGTAGTCCAGGGCGTCATCGTCGCGGTCGTCGAGGCGATCGTCGCCGTCGCGGTGATCGCGCTGGTCGGCAGGGTGGTTCTGAAACCGCTGTTCCGGCTCGCCGCCAGCACCGACAATCCGGAATTCTTCATGGCGGCGACCCTGCTGATCGCCGTCGGATCTGGCGTGATCGCGGCTTTTGCCGGCCTGTCCATGGCGCTCGGCGCCTTCATCGCCGGACTGCTGCTGGCCGAGACGGAGTACCGCCGCGCCGTCGAGGCGATGATCGACCCCTTCCGGGGACTCCTGCTCGGCGTCTTCTTCTTTTCGGTCGGCATGCACATCGACCTGAGCTTCATCTGGCGGGAACCCGTCCTCGTGATCGGCGGTTTCATTGCCATAATGGTGGCCAAGACGGCCCTGCTCGTCCCCCTCTGCCGCCTGTTCGGCGTGCCGTGGGCGGCCAGTGTCGAGACCAGCCTGCTGCTGGCCCCGGGCGGCGAGTTCGCCTTCATCGGCATCGGGCTCGCCGTGCAGTTCGGTCTGGTCGATTCCGGCATCGCCGCCGGCGTTCTCGCGGTGGTGTCGCTGACCATGGGCGCACTGCCCTTCGTGTCGCTGTTGGCGAGCCGCGCGGCCCAGCGCGTGGCCAGGCAGGTGACGGGCGACGCACCGGCGACCCAGCTACCACCGTCCGATCATGCCAAGCGGGTGATCGTCGTCGGTCACGGAAGGGTGGGCCAGCTCGTCTGCGACATGCTCGACAAGCACGAGATTTCCTACATTGTGGCCGACCGTGACGCCGCCCGCGTCGAGCGTTGGCGCAAGCTGGGCCGCGCAATCTATTTCGGCGATGCCTCCAACGCGCTGTTCCTGCAACGCTGCGGCATCGACGAGGCGACGGCTGTGATCGTCACCATCGATACCGCGGCAGTCGACGACGTGGTGCGCGCCGTGCGGGCGCGGCGATCCGACGTGATGATCGTCGCCCGCGCCCACGATGCCCTGCACGCCCGCCATCTCTATACGCTAGCCGTCACCGACACCGTGCCGGAGACGATCGAGGCGAGCCTTCAGCTGGCCGAATCGGCCTTGGTCGGCCTCGGCGTGCCCATGGGTCTGGTCATCGCCTCGATCCACGAGCGGCGAGAGCTGGTGAGGAGCGAGCTGCAGGCCGCCGCCGGCGCCACGGCGTCGATGACCGACCAGATCCGCCGCGCCCGTCGCGACAAGGTGGCGAAGCCGTGAAAGTCGTGAGCTGGAACCTGCTGCGCCTCACCGGCGCAGCCGTCGAGGACGTGGCGACGCTGATCAACATCCAGAAGCCCGACGTGCTCCTCATGCAGGAGGCGACGCAGCATATCGAGGCCCTGCCCAACCTGGTCGGCGGCCATTTCTATCGGCTGTCCTGGCTGGGGCGGATACACGGGCTGGCCGTCTGGAGTCCGACGCACTTTCCTCGTCCCGTGGCGCTGTCGCTGCCGGCGTCGCGACTTCCCGGACGGCTGCCGCGCCGACGCGCACAGATCATCCAGATGGGCGACATCACCTTCGCCAACGTCCACCTCTCGCACGGCCAGCTGCTCAACCGCCGCCAGCTCGCGCGCATCGCCGTCGCGCTGCAGGGCAGGCCCTCGGCCATCATCGGCGACTACAATGCCGTCGGTCCGGTAATTCTCCCCGGTTTCACCGACGTCGGTCCGCGCGAGCCCACCCACCTCTCGGGCAACGTCATGCCGGTCCGGCTCGATCGCTGCCTCGCCCACAGGCTCGTGTGCACGACGGCCGATGCGCTGGATTTCGGGCCCTCCGACCATCGGCCGATCCGGCTCGAACTGCGCGCCGCCGACAGCAGCCAGACCGCGACGGCCCCCTCGCTCGTCCGCAAGGACCGGCTGCGCCGCTTCTACAGGTAGGGCTGCAGCAGCCGCGCCGCACTGTTGCGCAGGCGGATCGGCAGAGGGTCGCCGTCGATCTCGGCGAGCGTCAGGAGGCGCTCCGGCGTCGTCGCCTTGACGATCTGTCGCGCGAAGGCCGCGTCGTGCAATTCGACGTTCAGCTCGAAGTTCAGGCGGAAGCTGCGGGTGTCCCAGTTGGCGCTGCCGATGAACGACCAGGAATCGTCGATCGTCATGAGCTTGGAATGATCGAACGGCGCCGGCAGCAGCCAGACCCGGCAGCCCACCTGGATCAGCGGCTTGAGCGGCACCCGCCGTGCCCAGTCGAGGATCGCATGATTGGAATTCTCCGGCAGGAGGATATCTACCCGGATACCGCGCATGGCCGCCAGGCCCAGCGCCATGGTGAGCGTCTCGCCCGGCAGGAAGTATGGCGTCACCACACGGATCGATTCGCGAGCGCAGGAGATGGCGTGCAAGGTCGCGAACTCGATCTGCTCCAGGTCCTCGTCGGGCCCCGAGGGCACGACGCGCGCCGAAACCGTTCCCACCGGCTCGAGGGCCGGAAACCAGTCGTCGGCGTCGAGTTGCTCGCCCGTCGTGAACAGCCAGTCGTCGGCGAAAGCATCCGTGAGCTGCTCGACGACCGGACCTTCGATGCGGAAATGCGTGTCTCGCACGGGATGGGCCGGGTTCTCGGCCACGACGTTTTCCGCCCCGATGTTCAACCCACCGGTAAAGGCCAAGCGGCCATCGATCACCAGCAGCTTGCGATGATTGCGCAGGTTCACGAACGGCGTGCGCCAGGGGAAATACGAGTGCAGGAACCGCGCGACCGGGACGCCGGCCTTGCGCAGATAATCGTAAGTGCCCGACCAGAAATAGCCGCCGCCGACGCCGTCGATCAGCACGCGCACCTTCACGCCGCGCCGCTGAGCCTGGATCAGGGCCTGATGGAATTTCTCGCCAGCCGAATCGGCGCGGAAGATGTAGCTGCAGAGCCCGACGCTCTTCTGCGCCTTGCCGATTTCCTCGAGCATCCTCGGGTAGGCCTCGTCCCCGCTATGCAGCATTTCGACGAGGTTGCCGGGCTTCGACGGCAGGCCCGTCAATCGCCCGATCGCATACTCGAGGGGCGTCAGTGGGTCCGTCGCCCCGGTGGCATCAGGGTCGGCGACGGCGAGCGGCAGGCGTTGGCGTTTCAGCCTCTGGGCACGCCGCTTCACGCGGTTGATGCCTATGATCGCGTAGAGCAGCCCGCCCAAGAACGGCGAGAGCCAGGCGATGCCGATCCATGACACCGCGGCGCCAACGCTGCGCTTGTAGAGCAGCACATGGACGGTGACGGCGCCCGCGATGGCGAAGTGGGCCACCGCAGCGACCGCGCCCACCAACGCCGTCAGATTGTCATCGAGAGTCACGTTGCCAGTTCCCCGCCCGTTGCATCGCGGCTGGTCGAGAACAGGTTTTAGCGACGACCCGTGTCGAAGGCCATGCGCATAGCGCGCTTGGCCTTAGGCCACCGCCTTGATGGTCTGCGCGGTGATGTCGATGATCTCGTCGATCTGGGCCTTTTCGATGACCAGCGGCGGCGACATGGCGATGGCGTCGCCCGATTGGCGCACCATCAGGCCGAGATCGAAGGCCTTGGTGAAGGCCGCGTAACCGCGCGTCCCGACCGGACCGCTCGGCGCCAGGTCGATGCCGGCGGCAAGACCGAGATTGCGGATGTCGACGACGTTCGGCAGGCCCTTCAGCGAATGCACGCCCTCTTCCCAATAGGGCGAGAGTTCGGCCGACCGCTCGAACAGGTTTTCGTCGCGATAGATGTCGAGAACCGCAGACGCCGCGGCACAGGCCAGGGGGTGGGCCGAGTAGGTATAGCCGTGGAACAGGTCGATGGCGTTCTCCGGACCGTTCATCAGCCCGTCGAACACGTTCTTGCGCACGAACACGCCCCCCATCGGCACCGTGGCGTTCGAGATGCCCTTGGCGACCGTCATCAGATCGGGGATCACGCCGAACTTCTCGGCCGCGAACGACGTGCCGAGACGGCCGAAGCCCGTGATGACCTCGTCGAAGATCAGAAGGATTCCGTGCTTGTCGCAGATCTTCCGCAGGCGCTCGAGATAGCCTTTGGGCGGCGGCAGGTAACCGGTCGAGCCGGCGCAGGGCTCGACGATGACGGCGGCGATGTTCGAGGCGTCGTGCAGGTTGACGATACCTTCCAGCGCGTCCGCGAGTTCCGCGCCATGCTCCGGCTGGCCCTTGGAGAAGGCGTTCTGTGGCAGGTGGGTATGCGGGAGATGGTCGACGCCCGGCAGCATCGCGCCGAACCATTTGCGGTTGTTGACCATGCCACCGACGGAAATACCGCCGAAGCCGACCCCGTGATAGCCGCGCTCGCGCCCGACGAAGCGGGTCCGCGTGCCCTGCCCGTTGGCGCGGTGATAGGCCAGTGCGATCTTGAGTGCGCTGTCGACCGCCTCGGAGCCGGAATTGCAGTAGAATGCGTGATTGAGATCGCCCGGCAGAAGCGCCGCGTGCCGCGCCGCCAACTCGAACGCCTTGGGATGTCCCATCTGGAACGACGGCGCGTAGTCCATCTCGTCGAGTTGCTTGGCGATCGCCGCCTTGATCTCCTCGCGGCCGTGGCCGGCATTGACGCACCACAGGCCGGCGGTGCCGTCGATGATCTTGCGGCCCTCCGGCGTCCAGTAGTGAACACCTTTCGCCTTGGCCAGCATGCGCGGATTCTTCTTGAACTGCCGGTTCGCGGTGAACGGCATGAAGAACGCTTCGAGATTGTTGGCGGCAGGCGCGGTGTTCGACGGCGACATGGGCGGACCTTCAGGTAATAAGAACTTCGGGTTACGCTATCACTTGTTCACGTCGACCACCACGCGACCACGTATTTCTCCCTTGAGGATTTTTGGGGCCAGGGCCATCAGATCTCCCAACCCCGCCTCGCTGACCGTGCTGTCGAGCTTGTCGAACGGCAGATCACTTCCGAGGCGACGCCACGCCTCCTCGCGCGGAGCCTTCGGCAGCATCACCGAGTCGATGCCGTAAACAGACACGCCGCGCAGGATGAAGGGCAGGATCGAGCCCGGGAACGAAGGTCCCGCCGCCAGGCCGCAAACCGCCGCCGCGCCGCCGTACCTCACCTGTGCCAACGCCCTAGCAAACATCACGCCAGAGACTGTGTCGACGACCCCCGCGAAGCGCTCGCCGAGCAGCGGCCTATCCGGCGCCTCCGTGAGTTCCTTGCGGTCCATGATCGTCGCGGCACCGAGTGACTTGAGGTACTCGCCTTCCTGAGGCCGCCCGGTCGCGGCGACCACCGCAAAGCCCAGCTTCGCCAGAATTGCCACGGCGACCGAGCCGACTCCGCCAGCCGCTCCGGTGACCAAAATCTCACCTTTGGCCGGCGTGATGCCGTGCTTTTCGAGCGCGATCACGCAGAGCATCGACGTGTAGCCCGCCGTGCCGATCGCCATCGCATGCTTGGTCGAGATGGAAACGGGCAACTTGACCAGCCAGTCACCCTTTACCCGCGCCTTGGTGGCGTAGCCGCCCCAATGCAATTCTCCGACGCGATAGCCGTTCAGCACGACCTTGTCGCCCGGCTTGAATGCCCCGCTTTCGGATGTCTCGACCGTGCCTGCAAAGTCGATGCCTCCGACATGGGGCCAGGTCTTGACCAGTCCGCCGCCCGTCGTGAGCACGAGACCGTCCTTGTAGTTCAGGGTCGAGTAGTCGATCGCGACGACGACATCGCCCGCCGGCAGCTTGTCACCGGGCAGTGTTTCGACGGCGCCGCTCACCTTGCGGTCGGCACCCTGGTTCAAGACAAGCGCACGGAAGGCCATGGGAACTCCTTGACGTTTGGCGACCTCTCTGTAGCAAGGCGACAGCCGGTCAAACAGCCTGGGCGACGGTTCTGTTTCGCGACCTGCGCCACCGCATCCAGCCGCCGATGTCCGGCGGCACCCGCCCGGACAGGAGCAAATCCCCGTTAGATGGATGTTTGCCAGGCGGTATATCCCGCAATGTCTACGAAATGGCCAAGCTGACGGCTTCCAAGGGTCACGGCCGAAACTTTGCGGGTTCCTGAAAAAAAGTGCGCACGCAATACGGCACCTGTTAAAGTTATCTTGTAATTCGATTACGGGGGAGAAAAGCGACGCTTCTTGCGTACAGCTACCAATGTTTGCAAATTTCAAACTCCCGGTCCTCTCGACGGTGCCGCGCTCGGGCACGTGGTTCCTGCGGTATCTGTTCTCCTTCGTCTGTCATCTCGAACAGGGCGGCCGCCTCGACGACCTGTTGACCGGCGAAATCATCGGCAATCCACAGGGCGCCGCCTTCGACTTCAAACGGTTCAGGGGCGGCCAGCTGTTTCGCGTGGCCGGGACCCTCCCGACCGAGCACATGTTCATCGGTCATACGGTATGCCCGGGGTTCCAGGACAGTATCCCGACCCGGCACTGGTGGAGGCACACCGCTTTCCACGTGCCTGGCTATGACTGTCTCCACGAAGAGAAGAGCTATCGGCACACGCCGGTGGATCTGGCGAGCTACGACTATGCGCCCGTCAAAGTGCCCGCGATGGAACGCGCTGCACGCAAGGGCCGCGGCGCGCCGATCGCCTTGGTCTATCGCAACCCGATCGACCAGGCTTTCTCGTATTTCCGCTATTGTCAGGCGCACATAAATCCCACGTACCGCCTGTTTCGCGGTCGCGCGATCGCCGAGATGTCTTTCCGCGAATATCTGTTCGACGCGGCGTTGATCTCCTATGCCCGCCAGTTCATCTCCTATCAGCTCCAGGCTGCGCGGTATCCAGACCTGGTGAAACTGATTCCCTATGAAAATCTGATCGACCGCCCGGTCGAAACGGCGACGCACCTGCTCGATCATTTCTCCGGCACCCGCCGAGAGTGGCCGATGTTGCGTGCGGCGGTGAGACTTGTGCGGAAGGAACATATGCGCGCCATCGAAGGCAAGCTCGGCAGCTCGCTCGACGGCACCCGCAATGGCGAAAGCAGCCACATGCGCCCGTCAGATGATGCCGAACGGGATCTGCTCACGGACGCCTCCCTTCGCGACGAGGCGATCGCCCGCCTGAGCGACATGGGAGTGGATTGCAGCCTTTTCGCTTGGCCGCCCCATCGTGCCGCAACGACTGGACTGTCGGTTCCCTGCGACGTTCGACAGGGGAAGCAAGCGTCTCGTTGAACTTCTCGCCGGCGGGGCATTATCCACATCACGTCTGTGGCCATCAGGCGCTTGCCAACCAGCAGGGCCGCCCCCAACTCTACTTCTGCATGTCGTCCCATTTCAGCCTTCTGCCACATCGCAGCGTCCTCTCCGTCGCGGGCTCCGACCGCGTGGAATTCCTGCAGGGCCTGATCTCCAACGATACGAGGAAAGTAGCGCCGGACTGCGCCGTCTGGGCTGCACTGCTGACGCCACAGGGACGCTTCCTCAACGACATGTTCGTGGCCGACGCGGGCAACGACACCTTCTTCCTGGAGACCGACCGCGAGCGGGCGCCGGCCCTCGCGAAGAAGCTCAAGATGTACACGCTGCGTTCCAAGGTCACCGTCGAGGATCTGGGAGGCATGCTCGAAGTCGCGGCCGCATTCGGCGGCGACGCCTCGAAGGCCCTCGATATCGAGGGCGCGGTGTCGTTCGTCGATCCTCGCCTCGACACGCTCGGTGTCCGTGTGGTGGCTCCGGCGGGACGGGCGGCCACGCTCCTCGCGGCTCGCGGCTTCGCTGAAGCACCGCTCGCCGCCTACGATGCGCTGCGCCTGCCGCTCGGCGTCCCCGACGGCAGCCGCGATCTCCAGGTCGAGAAAGCGCTGCTGCTGGAGAACGGGTTCGACGAACTGAACGGTGTCGACTGGAAGAAGGGCTGCTACATGGGCCAGGAGCTGACGGCCCGCACCAAATACCGCGCCCTGATCAGGAAGCGCCTCTTTCCCGTGAAGGTCGAGGGCACCCTGCCCGAACCCGGAACCGCGGTTCTTCAGGACGGCCAGGAAGTGGGCGAGCTGCGCTCCGGCACGGGCGATCGCGCACTGGCGATGTTGCGGCTCGACGCCGCTCGCGGCAGCGGCGCCGCGCTGATGGCTGGCGACGCGCGCATCGTGCCCGAAATCCCGCCCTGGATGCGGCTGCCCGAAACCCCGGCCCTCTAGCGGCAAGAGCCCACCCGCCTTAAGGTCTCTCTGCGCCGTTCGCGCGAGGAGACTTCCGTGAGGCTGATCAATCCCAATCCCTTCACCACGCGCCCGGAGATCGTCGGCACGTTCGGTGTCGTCACCTCCACCCACTGGATCGCGACCGCGGTCGGTATGGGCATCCTCGACCGGGGCGGCAACGCATTCGACGCGGCCGTGGCCACCGCCTTCACCCTGCAGGTCGTCGAGCCGCATCTCTGCGGCCCCGGCGGCGACGCGCCGCTGATTTTGCACGACGTCCGCCGGGGCAAGACCGAGGTCGTATGCGGCCAGGGGCCGATGCCGGCCGGCGCGACCATCGCCCACTACAAAGGCCTCGGGCTCGACCTGATTCCCGGAACCGGACTTCTCCCGGCCTGCATCCCGGGCACCTTCGACGCCTACATGCTGATCCTGCGCGACTACGGCACGATGCGCCTCACCGACGTGCTGTCGCCCGCCGTAGGGTATTGGCTGAACGGCCACGCCATCGTCGAGCGCGCGACCGCGACCATCGCCACGGTCGCCGAGCAGTTCCGCACCCATTGGAAGACATCCGCCGCGGTGTTCCTGCCGGGTGGCAATGTCCCGAGGCCCGCGTCGCTGTTCCGCAACGTCACGCTGGGCAACACCTATGCCCGCATCCTGAAAGAGGCCGAGGCCGGCGGCGGGGGCCGGGAAGCCGAAATCGAGCGCGCGCGGAAGACCTGGAACCAGGGCTTCGTCGC